>JAIBCZ010000010.1 GCA_024679645.1 Amphritea sp. | reverse complement strand
GTCTGAACAAGGCAAACAATATTGTGTCTTCTCGTCGAAGCCTATCAGACCGTTTCTGTATCGCCCTTTTCCTAACTTTACTAAACAGCGTATCAAGCTGGGTATTAAGGTAAATGTTATTGCGATTGGTGATGGTGGTGAGGATGCAGAACTATCTGAACGTAAATGGATACGGACAGAAGGTGCGGTTGATGCCAGTTACATCGCTATCTATCCACCTAAGTGTGCCATTATTTCTCTGGCCAGTGATAACTTCCCCTCAGCCGTGGTACTTGAGTCCAAAGACATCGCTATGGCTCAACAAATTATCTTTAATACCTTGTGGGGGTTACTGTAAGTATTCAGTATAAATCAGCCATAAAAAAAGCCCCGCTTACCTAAGTAAGTGGGGCTTTTTTGAAACTCTCTTACGTAATCAGTTATTTCGAGCGAAATTGGCTGATAGTACGTAGTCGAGCAACGGCTTCTGCTAGCTGAGCGGTCGCACGAGAGAAATCGATATCTGAATTCTGTTGATTCAGCAATTCCTCTGCATGTTTCTTCGCTTCTAGAGCAGCCGCTTCGTCCAGATCATGGGCACGAATAGCGGTGTCTGCCAAGACGGTAATACGGTGTGGTTGCACTTCAAGGAAACCACCCGATACGAAGATAATATCTTCTTCACCGTTTTGTTTAACCACGCGAACAGGGCCTGGAAGCAGTGGAGTCAGTAATGGTGCATGTCCAGGTTTAATACCTAGATCACCAAAACTACCGGCTGCCACAAGAGTCTCTACCGATCCAGAGAAAATCTCTTGCTCAGCGCTTACGATATCGCAGTGTACTGTGATAGCCATAAGATGCCTCTCTATGTCAGGCTTAACCGGCAACTATCAAGCCACCGGTTATGCATGGTTAAAGTTTCTTAGCTTTATCGACAGCTTCGTCGATGCTACCAATCATGTAGAACGCTTGTTCTGGCAATTCATCGAACTCGCCATCAAGGATGCCTTTAAAGCCACGGATTGTATCTTTCAAAGAAACATACTTACCTGGCGCACCAGTGAAGACTTCAGCTACGAAGAATGGCTGAGACATGAAACGTTGGATCTTACGTGAACGGTTTACAGATAGCTTATCTTCTTCAGAAAGCTCGTCCATACCCAAGATCGCAATGATGTCTTTCAATTCTTTATAACGCTGTAATACAGTTTGAACGCCACGTGCTACGTCGTAGTGTTCTTGACCGATTACTAGTGGATCCAACTGACGAGAAGTACTATCTAGAGGATCGATCGCTGGGTAGATACCCAAAGATGCGATGTCACGAGACAATACAACAGTCGCATCCAAGTGCGAGAATGTTGTTGCTGGAGACGGGTCAGTCAAGTCATCCGCAGGTACGTATACCGCTTGGATAGATGTGATAGAACCAGTCTTAGTAGATGTGATACGTTCTTGAAGAACACCCATCTCTTCAGCAAGAGTTGGCTGGTAACCTACCGCAGAAGGCATACGACCCAACAATGCAGATACTTCAGTACCCGCCAATGTGTAACGGTAGATGTTATCTACGAAGAAAAGAACGTCACGACCTTCGTCACGGAACTTCTCAGCCATAGTCAAACCAGTCAAAGCAACACGTAGACGGTTACCTGGTGGCTCATTCATCTGACCGTATACTAGAGATACTTTATCGATTACGTTCGAATCAGTCATCTCATGGTAGAAGTCATTACCTTCACGAGTACGCTCACCAACACCAGCGAATACAGAGTAACCACTGTGCTCGATAGCGATGTTACGGATAAGTTCCATCATGTTTACGGTTTTACCTACACCGGCACCACCAAACAGACCAACTTTACCACCTTTCGCAAACGGACATACAAGGTCGATTACCTTGATACCTGTTTCCAAAAGTGCGTTGTCAGAAGATTGTTCCGCATAGCTTGGAGCTTCGCGGTGGATAGCCCAACGCTCTTCTTCGCCAATTGGACCTTTTTCATCAATCGGATTACCCAGAACGTCCATAATACGTCCTAGAGTTTTGGTACCAACTGGAACAGATACTGGGTTGTTTGTATTTTCTACAACCAAACCACGCTTCATACCTTCAGTTGAACCCATGGCGATAGCACGTACAATGCCGTCACCTAGTTGTTGTTGAACTTCCAACACCAACTCTTTACCCTCGATCGTTAGGGCATCATATACTTTTGGCACATTATCACGTGGAAATTCCACGTCGATTACCGCGCCGATAATCTGTACGATTTGTCCGCTACTCATGTTCGGATCCTCTTAATACCTAAATACCTTAAACCGCTGCCGCGCCGCTTACAATCTCAGAAATTTCCTGAGTGATCGCTGCTTGACGAGCCTTGTTGTACACCAGCTGTAATTCATTAATGATATCACCAGCGTTATCCGTTGCGTTTTTCATGGCAAGCATACGAGCTGCTTGTTCACACGCAATGTTTTCAACAACTGACTGATATACTTGAGATTCAATATAACGAACTAATAAATCGTTCAGAATCTCTACAGCTTCTGGTTCATAAATGTAATCCCAGTGGTGCTGTAACTCTGCATTCTCTTCCGCATTAAGAGGTAGAAGTTGCTCGACTGTTGGTTTCTGAGTCATGGTATTCACGAACTCGTTAGAAACAACATAAAGACGATCAATTCGACCTTCATCAAATGCGTCCAGCATCACCTTCACACTACCTACTAGGTTTTCTGCTTCAGGTGCGTCACCTAATCCGGTAACAGCTGCTGTAACGTTTCCGCCGTAGTTTTTAAAGAATGAAACGGCTTTAGAGCCAACGGCACAGACATCGATTTCGACGCCTTCGCTAGCAAACTGCTCCATATCTTTTAGGGTTTTCTTGAACACGTTAATGTTCAAACCACCACATAACCCACGGTCAGAAGAGACTACGATATAACCAACACGCTTCGCCTCACGCTCGGTAAGGTAACGGTGTTTATACTCAGGATTCGCATTAGCCAAATGGCCAATTACTTGGCGAATTCGTTCCGCATACGGACGAGAAGCGGCCATACGATCCTGAGCTTTACGCGTTTTACTTGCCGCTACTTTTTCCATAGCGCGAGTAATTTTACGCGTATTGTTAATGCTCGAAATCTGAGTGCGTATCTCTTTTCCGACTGCCATAATGAACTGCCCTTGTGAGAATGTTAATTCACAAACTGCAAATATAGACTGGTGGGAGCTGCTGACGCAGTTCCCACCAATTTATTACCAAGTTTGTGTTGCTTTAAACTTCTCGATTGCCGCTTTAAAAGTCGCTTCAATCTCGCCGTTATAATTGCCAGTTTTGTTAATGTCAGCCATAAGATCAGCGTGTTCGCTGTTCATGTAGCTAAGCAAAGATTGTTCAAAACTACCAATCTTGTTTGTTTCAACATCTTCAAGGAAGCCATCGTTGGCAGCGTAAAGGATTACGCCCATATCAGCTATAGACATAGGGCTAAACTGCTTCTGTTTCATCAGTTCAGTAACCTGTTTACCGTGCTCTAGCTGTTTACGAGTAGCTGCGTCAAGGTCAGATGCGAACTGAGCGAAAGCCGCCAATTCACGATACTGAGCTAGGGCAAGACGGATACCGCCACCTAGTTTCTTAACGATTTTAGTTTGTGCAGCACCACCAACACGGGATACAGATACACCCGCGTTCATTGCAGGACGAATACCCGCGTTGAACAAGCTTGTTTCCAAGAAAATCTGACCATCAGTGATGGAGATTACGTTGGTTGGTACGAATGCTGATACGTCACCACCTTGAGTCTCGATGATAGGAAGAGCAGTCAAAGAACCAGTCTTACCTTTCACTTCACCATTGGTGAATTTCTCAACGTAATCTACGTTTACACGAGATGCACGCTCAAGAAGACGAGAGTGAAGATAGAATACGTCACCAGGATACGCTTCACGACCTGGAGGACGACGTAGTAGCAATGAGATTTGACGGTAAGCCCAAGCTTGTTTAGTCAAATCATCATAAATAATTAGTGCATCTTCACCGCGGTCACGGAAGTACTCACCCATTGTGCAACCAGTGTATGGTGCTAGGTAAAGCATAGAAGCAGGGTCAGAAGGGCCAGCCGCAACGATTGTTGTGTACTCTAATGCACCGTTTTCTTCTAGCTTTTGTACTACGTTAGCGATAGTAGATTGCTTTTGACCAATGGCAACATACACACACTTAATACCACTGCCTTTTTGAGCAATGATTGTATCGATAGCAAGTGCTGTTTTACCTACCTGACGGTCACCGATGATCAACTCACGCTGACCACGACCTACAGGTACCATTGCATCAATGGCTTTATAACCAGTTTGAATTGGTTGGTCTACTGATTGACGTTCGATTACACCAGGTGCAACCTTTTCAACGGCATCAGTAAGTTGAGCGTTTACAGGGCCTTTGCCGTCGATTGGGTTACCCAATGCGTCAACAACACGACCAAGTAGTTCTGGACCGATTGGAACTTCCAAAATACGACCAGTACACTTAACTTTTTGACCTTCGATAAGATTTTGATAGCCGCCTAATACTACAGCACCTACAGAGTCACGCTCTAGGTTCAATGCCATACCATAAACACCACCAGGGAATTCGATCATTTCCCCGTACATTACGTCAGCCAGACCGTGAATCAATACGATACCGTCTGCTACGCTGACAATTGTGCCCTCATTTTGGGCTTCAGAAGTCACATCAAGGTTCTCGATGCGCTTCTTAATAATCTCGCTGATCTCAGATGGATTCAGTTGCTGCATGTTTAATCCTCACACTCAGGAGTTCATTGCTTCGGCTAGCTTAGCCAGTCGAGCACGAATTGAGCCGTCGATAACCATATCGTCGGTTCTTACGATCACACCACCGATGATGGACTTGTCCACTTCGGCAGTTAGACTCACTTCGCGACCCAGCTTAGAGCTCAGTGCCTGAGTTAATTTTTGTTGCTGCTGCTCGCCCAGATCAAAGGCAGTTGTCAGGCTCACTTCAACAGAATGCTGTTGGTTCGCTTTCAACTGTTCAAACTGCGCAGAGATCTCTGGTAACAAAGCCAGGCGCTGATTGTCTGCCAATAAAGAAATAAAATTCTTTGTTGGCTGGTCCATCTGCTCTTCACAGACAGTAATCATTGCTTCGGCTTTCTGCTCGCTGGTCAGTCCAGGGTTACCCAGTACCAGTTTCATCGTCTCATGTTGAGCAACGACCGAGGTCGTTGTCAGCATTTCAGACCACTGGTCCAGGCTGCCCTTGTCCGCAGCGTGCTCGAAAGCGGCTTTGGTATAAGGCCGAGCGACTGTATTAAGTTCAGCCATCGTAAACCTCGCTTAAAGCTCAGCAGCTAGTTTTTCAACAAGCTGTGCATGTGCGTCAGCATCAACAGACGCTTCCAGAATTTTCTCTGCACCGGCTACTACAAGAGTAGCAACTTGAGCGCGCAGAGCTTCTTTCGCACGGTTAGCTTCCTGATCGATTTCAGCTTGAGCTGCAGTGACAAGGCGTGCTGCCTCTTCACGTGCTTTCTCTTTAGCTTCGTCAACGATCTGATTAGCTCGCTTATTAGCCTGTTCAATGACGGCGGCTGCTTCTTCTTTACTCTTACGCATATCAGACATGGCTTTTTCTTGAGCCAGTTCCAAATCACGCTGAGCGCGGTCAGCAGCGTCCAGACCTTCTGCAATTTTCTTCTTACGTTCTGCTAGCGCACCAGTAATTGGTGGCCAAACGTATTTCATACAAAATACAACGAAGAAGGCAAATGCGATGATCTGACCAATGATGGTTAGATTAATATTCACGCCATTACCTCTCGCGGTTGTCTTAAAAAGTAGTTACCCATAAAGGGACGTATGTAGCTCTACTTATGCAACAGCGAACAGTACGTACAGACCCAGACCAACACCGATCATAGGTACGGCATCAACCAGACCCATTACGATGAAGAATTGAGTACGAAGCAGAGGAATCAGTTCAGGCTGACGAGCAGCTCCTTCCAGGAATTTACCACCCAGAATACCGATACCTACTGCAGCGCCTACAGCACCCAGTCCCATCATCAGCGCACCAGCGATGTATACAATAGCACTTGCCATTTCCATCAGTTTATCTCCGATTTTAAGCTAAAGTTAAAGTTAAATTGAATTCGTTTTATTATTCAGTTATTACAGCGACTTAGTGGTCTTCATGCGCCATGGCCAGGTAGACAATAGTCAGGACCATGAAGATGAACGCCTGTAGCGTAATTACCAGA
Source organism: Amphritea sp. (assembly GCA_024679645.1). Classification (GTDB taxonomy): domain Bacteria; phylum Pseudomonadota; class Gammaproteobacteria; order Pseudomonadales; family Balneatricaceae; genus Amphritea. The sequence goes on along the minus strand of JAIBCZ010000010.1, from coordinate 17,549 downwards.
ATGTGGAAGATCGCCCATGGCACAGACAGCAGCCATTGAGCCCAGAAAGGCAGCAGAGCGATCAGGATAAAGATCATCTCACCTGCGTACATGTTACCGAACAGTCGCAGTGCCAGAGATACTGGCTTAGCCAGCAGACCTACGATCTCCAGGAACAGGTTGAAAGGTAGCAACCATTTGCCCAGTGGCTGAAATGCCAGCTCAGCAAGGAAACCACCTACACCTTTCATTTTAATGCTGTAATAAAGAATCAGAGCAAATACAGCAAATGCCATACCCAGAGTCGCATTGATATCTGTAGTAGGTACGACCTTCATATATACGTGATGTGGATCAGCACCAAAAGCTTCACCAATTTTCTGAGCCAGGAACGGTAACCAGTCAACTGGCACCAGGTCCATGGTGTTCATCAGGAAGATCCAGACAAAAATAGTCAGTGCCAGAGGGGCAATAAGTGCATTTTTGTAGTGGAAAATACTGCTAACGTTATCTTCTACGAACTCTATAATTGTTTCTACAAAGTTCTGTGTACTGCCGGGAACATCGGAAGTTGCTGCTTTAGCAACCTTGCGGAACATCCAGATAAAAAACATACCCAGACCGACAGACCACAACATAGTGTCTACGTGAATTGCCCAGAATCCCATTTCTGCAGCTTCCTGAGCGGTATGGGCAAAGCCCAGACCATTTTCAGGATGCGCACCAAACGTCCAGTTCGTCAGGTGGTGGGATATATAGGCTGAGGAAGTCATTTCGCTAGCCATTACTATCTCTCTCATTCAAAGTTTTAAGAATCTGTTATTCAGCTTCAACTGAGCGAAAAATCCGACCAGTTGCAGCCATATATAAGTGCCAAATAGGGAAAATGGATTCAAAGGTTGAACCAGAATAAACACCGCAGAAAAGAGTGCGATGGATAAGCCCATTTTCCATATTTCACTCGTATACAACTGTGTCACCACAGCACCAGGAGTATTTTTTGCCTGCTTCGCAACCAGTGCTCTATAGGCAAATACATAACTTGGCAGCAGAAAAATCAATCCACCGCAAAGCGATGAATAGGCCGCACTCAAGCTATGCAGAAGTGAAACTCCCGCAATCACTATTAAACTAACTACTTGAATCAGGAAGACTTTCCTAAACTGCTGCAAGGCGATACGAGCATGAACGCCAATTTTCGGGTGTTCATTTCTCATATATATACAGCCTCAGTTCCCCTAATCTGCCGCTGAATAGTCTTACATCTATTTTCAACAGCCAGCGCATTATAGGGGCTTACGCCCTTATCATCAATATGATTCAGAGCGATTTACACCTTTGTATTAGAACAAGATAGATACAAGAAGTAGGTAAATACCCTAATAACGGTAGACAGCCATGATTTAAATCAGAAAAAAGCTTACTGTATTGCTTTTAGGATCGCTTCAAATTTCTCACGATTCTCATATGCAATAGTGATTTTACCTTTCCCTGCGGCATTTTCACTGATTGTTACCTTACTGTTCAGGTAACCGGTCAGGCTCTCAGATAGATCTTTCAACAGAGGGTCCGGTTTATGAGTCTCTTTGGCAGGTTCTGTTTTTTTCTGCTGAAGCTTACGCACCATATCTTCAGTCTGTCTCACCGATAACGTTTTACCAACAACCTCTTTAGCGGCGCTGATCTGTTCCGGCCCATCCATTGCCAACAATGCACGGGCATGACCCATTTCCAGGTCACCATACTCAAGCATTTTTTTAACTTCGTCGGTAAGGTTCATCAGGCGCAGCAGGTTGGTTACCGAAGAGCGGGACTTACCAACTGCATCAGCCACTTCCTGCTGTGTTAGTTCAAACTCACTTTTTAATCGGTCCAGAGCGATCGCTTCTTCCATCGGGTTAAGATTTTCACGCTGAATATTTTCTATCAGCGCCATGGCAATCGCCGCTTCATCAGGCACATCCCGAATAACCGCTGGAATCTCATCCAAACCGGCCATCTGAGTTGCCCGCCAGCGACGCTCACCGGCAATAATTTCATACAGGTTTTCTGATACGGGGCGAATAACGATCGGTTGCATTACACCCTGAGCTTTAATCGAATTCGCCAGCTCTTCAAGTGCCTGAGGCTCAAGATCACGGCGCGGTTGATATTTACCCCGCTGAATCTGATCAATTGGCATCAACCGATAGCCGTTACCACCTTCGGTACTTGCCTGGGCTACAGCTTCATCTGCAAAGTTTGAACTGTTTGATAACAGTGCATCCAGTCCCCGTCCCAAACCACGCTTTTTAGCCACCATCGATCAGCCTTCCTGTTCCTGTTTGTCTGCCTGTTTATCATCCTGTCCTATCTTACGGATCAGTTCACCCGCTAACGCCAGATATGCGATCGCTCCCCGGGAATTTTTATCATACATTAGTGCAGGAAGACCGTGACTTGGTGCTTCAGCAAGACGTACGTTACGCGGTATAACCGTGCGATAAACCTGATCCCCGAAGTATTCCACCAGATGCTCTGACACATCTTTAGTCAGGCTCATACGCGGGTCAAACATGGTACGTAATATTCCCTCTATTTTTAACGAGGGGTTCAAACGCTGATTTATTTTATTGATCGTACCAATTAGCGCACTAATCCCTTCCAGCGCATAATATTCACACTGCATCGGGATAATCACACCGCTGGACGCCGCCAATGCATTGACCGTCAGCAAATTCAGCGAGGGGGGATTATCGATCAGAATAAAATCATACTGGTCCTGAATTGATTCCAGCGCCATTTTCATACGGAATTCCCGCCGCGGTAACTGCAACAACTCCACTTCCGCAGCCGTTAAATCGCCGTTAGCGCCAACCAGGTCATAGCCGGCAGGTGCTTTTTTGATAATTGACTCTTCCATTGTCGCATCACCGGTCAGAACTTCATAAACCGAGTTCTTCAGATGATGTTTATCGACGCCGCTTCCCATGGTTGCGTTACCCTGAGGGTCCATATCAACCATCAGCACCCGCTTCTTGGTTACCGCCAGTGAAGCTGCCAGATTAACGCAGGTCGTGGTTTTACCCACCCCGCCTTTCTGGTTAGTGATGGTTAATATTTTTGTCACAGGCTCGTTCTCCCTAACTTCAGCAGGTGCCGCTCGCCATCAGTTCCGGGAACATCTAACCGGATACTTTGACGCAGGTTAATGGATTCTGGCAATAACGCTATCTCTTCGACAGGATACATCCCTTTCATTGCAAGAAAAATACCCTCGTCAGAGCAGAGATGTGATGTCCAGTGAATCATATCCTGTAATGATGCAAAAGCCCTTGATATAACGCCATCAAATAACACCTCTGGGGTATATTTTTCTACTCGCTCATGAATCACATCAACATTTTCTAACCCAAGCTCCGCTTTAGCCTGGAACTGGAAACGACTTTTCTTAATATTACTATCCAGCAAGGTAATTGGCAGATCCGGCCGACAGATCGCCAGAGGAATACCCGGTAACCCCGGCCCGCTACCCACATCGATAAGCCTTTCAACATCGATGTAAGGCAACACACTCAAACTATCGATCAGATGACGGCTGATCATCTCTTCCGGTGAACGAACAGCGGTGAGATTGAAAGCTTTATTCCATTTAATCAGCAGTGCATGGTATTTAAGTAACTGCTCATACTGCCCGGAAGTAAGCTCCAGACCGATCTGACGGCACTGTTGCTCAAGTAAATTATGATACTGCTGGTCCATCAATCCTGAGCCTTTTTTTGTGTCATCTGTTTTTTCTTCAAGTGAATCAGCAACAATGAGATTGCCGCAGGGGTCATTCCCTGGATGCGAGATGCCTGGGCGATACTCTCTGGTCTGACATCTTCCAGTTTAGCGGTTAGTTCGTTAGACAAACCACCGACCGATCCATAATCAAAATCCAACGGTAGTAAAGTCCCTTCCTGGCGACGAACTTTCTCAATATCATCTTTCTGACGATCAATATAACCGGCGTACTTAATCTGAATCTCAACCTGATCAGCAACCTGCGGGTCACTCACAGGCTCACCTTTAAGGCCGGCTACCGCGGCATAATCAAGTTCGGGACGTTTAACCAGATCCTGAAGGTTATATTCGCGACTGATGGGCTGTTGTAATTGACCATTCAGTTTTTCGGCTTCCGCAGTTCCTGGCTGAATCCAGGTCTCTTTGAGACGCTGATTTTCCAGTTCAATTGCTTCTCGCTTATCGCAAAAACGTTGCCAACGCTGATCATCAACCAGTCCTAACTCACGACCTTTTTCAGTGAGCCGCAGATCCGCATTATCTTCCCGTAGTATCAGCCGGTATTCTGCACGGCTGGTAAACATTCGATAAGGCTCAGAGGTTCCCAGAGTAATCAGGTCATCCACCAGTACCCCCAGATACGCTTCATCACGACGTGGATACCACTGCTCTTTTTCCTGAGCACGCAGTGCGGCATTAACCCCGGCAAGCAACCCCTGGGCACCGGCTTCTTCGTAACCGGTAGTACCGTTTATCTGTCCGGCAAAGTAGAGGCCATTGATCAGCTTAGTTTCCAGCGTATGTTTTAAATCCTGAGGGTTAAAATAATCATATTCAATCGCATAACCCGGACGGGTTATAAATGCGTTTTCAAAGCCTTTTATTGAGCGCACAGCCGCCAGTTGAATATCAAAAGGTAAACTCGTCGATATTCCGTTTGGATACAGCTCATGAGTAGTTAAACCCTCAGGTTCAACAAAGACCTGATGACTGGTTTTATCCGCAAAACGAACAATCTTATCTTCAACAGAAGGGCAATACCGAGGCCCTACTCCATCGATAACACCGGTATACATTGGAGAACGATCTAAACCAGAGCGCAGAATATCATGGGTCCGTTCATTGGTATGGGTAATATAACAACTGATCTGGCGAGGGTGATCAGCCAGGGAACCCATAAACGACATAACCGGTGTTGGGGTATCACCCGGCTGCTCCTGCATCAGATTGAAATCAACGCTGCGGGCATCAATACGGGGAGGTGTACCGGTCTTTAATCGATCCACCCTAAGCGGTAATTCCCGTAAACGATCAGCCAGTGCTATCGACGGCGGATCACCGGCTCGTCCACCTGAGTAATTATCCAGACCTATATGTATTTTTCCGCCAAGGAAAGTACCAACTGTCAGAACAATATTATTTGCAAAAAAGCGTAAACCCGATTGAGTCACAACGCCTTTAACCGATTCCCCTTCCATAATCAGATCATCAGCAGCTTGTTGAAACAGCTGCAGATTAGGCTGATTTTCAAGGATTTCACGAATCGCCGCTTTATAAAGAATTCGGTCGGCCTGAGCCCGGGTAGCCCGAACAGCAGGTCCTTTTCTGGAGTTGAGGGTACGGAACTGGATACCACCTTTATCGGTAGCTATACCCATAGCTCCACCCAGAGCATCAATTTCTTTGACCAGATGGCTTTTACCAATACCACCGATTGCGGGGTTACAAGACATCTGTCCCAACGTTTCAATATTGTGGGTCAGTAGTAATGTTTTTACACCGGTACGTGCAGCAGCCAGAGCGGCTTCAGTTCCGGCGTGGCCACCACCAATTACAATCACATCAAAGTGGTCAGGATACTCCACTTAGTTAACCTCGTTTTTTAACAGTTAAAAGCCAGAATTATTATACCTGTTGGTATAGGGCTCAGAAAAAGGGCGCTAAGTATAAACCTAAGGGGGCAATATAGAAATGGTTAAACTTTGTACACTATCGATATCTTTCTTTTGTTTAACGTCTTTTATATATAAGTAAATATGTTTTTAAATATGTTCTTTATATTTATGTTTATTATTAAGCAGACAGTTTTCGGTGCGTAACCCTGTTTAATTTATTAAAATCAGCTAGTTACGAGACATAAAACCCTGTTGTATAACTGCCATTAACCTTTTAATAGCTTGTATCAGACCTGTGTGTAACCAGCCATCTTATACACAGGGAGATTTGTACACAGCTTTACTCAGGGCTTGTCCCTATCTAGTTATACAGTTTGTTAACAGGGTTTAGGGGATAAAATAATGCCTAAGTGAATCGATGATGGCATTAATACCAGGCTTTACTGGTTTAGAGCACTGAAGTGATTTTTATCGATGCCTTATTATGTAGAGGAATCTCTACATATCCTCTTATTATGATTTATTTTTGGTATATCAATAAGTTAGTCCTCATAGGCAGGCTTCATATCCTGGCGGTGGGAATATATGGGCAAAAGCAGACTTATCGAGATAAAAAAGTTAAGCCCTGTAAATGCACAGTTTACTCCCTGATAATTCACTGCTTATCCACAAAAAAATGTGAATAATTCTAATCTCATATATGTGAGATCTTAGTAAGTTGTTGATTTATAATGATTTAAATTTTATGAATATTAACCAGTATTGTTTATAACTTTTAGGCGTTACAAATTATATCAGTGGGTAACTTTGGTTGTTCTCTAATAACGCGCCTGGCGTTGATTAAAGTTTAACGCCTTGTTGAGTCAGCCACTGCTTTAACTGGCCAAGTGGAAGTGCACCGCTGATTCTGGCTATCTCTTTTCCTTGCTTAAACAGAATCAGTGTGGGGATTGAACGGATCTGCAGTTGGCCGGCGATAGCTTGCTCTGCTTCAGTATCCAGCTTTGCCAGCCTGAGGTTTGGCTCGAACTGTGTTGCCGCCTGTTCAAATATAGGCGCGAATTGTTGGCAGGGTCCACACCAGGTAGCCCAGCAATCGATCAAAACGGGGATATCGTTACGGTTGATCATGTTCTGATAGTTGGCGCTGGTCAGGTTGACAGTATTTCCCTGAAAGAGCGCTTGTTTACATTTGCCGCACTTAGGTCCGTCACCCAGACGGTTGGTTGGAACGTTATTAGTTGCTGAACACTCAGGGCAGCAGATACTGGAATTCATAGTTAGTCCTTACTTACTAGAAAATATTGGGAGTTACTTACCGATACAGAATGAACTGAAAATACGTCCCAGCAGATCATCAGAGCTGAATTCACCAGTGATTTCACTCAGGTTTTGTTGAGCCTGGCGCAGATCTTCTGCTAAGAGCTCCCCTGCACCACCATAGATAAGCTGCTCCTGGCCGGTTAACAGCAGGCTTTGGGCACGATTGAGGGCATCGATGTGTCGTCGCCTGGCAAGAAACCCACCCTCTGTTGTACTGGCGAAGCCCATGCAGTCTTTGAGGTGCTGGCGTAGGTTATCGACGCCAATATTTGCTTTGGCAGACAGGGATATCAGGGTATGTCCGTCATGTTCTCCCATGACAGGATGCTCTGACGTAAGGTCACATTTATTTCTGATAACGGTGATCTTGCTTCGGTCTTCAAGATGACTCACAAACTCAGGCCAGATCTGTTCCGGGTCATCGGTGGCAGTGGTTGTTCCATCCACCATTAATAGTACCCGGTCTGCTTTCTGAATCTCGTCCCAGGCGCGACTAATACCGATCCGTTCAACTTCGTCGGGAGCATCCCGTAAGCCGGCAGTATCAATAATATGCAAGGGCATCCCATCAATGTGGATATGTTCCCGTAAAACATCCCGGGTAGTACCGGCAATATCAGTGACAATAGCGGAGTCTTTGCCTGCCAGTGCATTGAGCAGACTCGACTTACCCGCATTTGGTCGACCGGCGATGACGACATTCATACCTTCGCGAATCAGGCTACCTTGTCGTGCTTCCTGTTTAACATCGGTTAACGTGTCGATGATCTGTTGTAGATCCCCTGCTACTTTGCCATCGGCGAGAAAGTCGATCTCCTCTTCCGGGAAGTCGATCGCCGCCTCAACATAGATACGCAGCTGTGTCAGGGACTCAACCAGGGTATGTATACGATCAGAGAAAGCACCCTGCAATGATTTTAGTGCGCAACGGGCAGCTTGTTCAGAGCTTGAATCGATTAGATCCGCAATTGCTTCAGCCTGGGTCAGATCCAGTTTTTCGTTGAGAAATGCCCGTTCCGAAAATTCGCCAGGATTTGCAAGCCGGGCGCCGCAATCAACAACCCGGCGCAGGATAAAGTCCATTATTATTGGGCCGCCATGACCCTGAAGTTCCAGAACATCTTCACCGGTAAAGGAGTTTGGTCCGGGAAAATACAGTGCAATACCCTGATCCAGCTGGTTTTTATCAGCATCGTAGAAGGGGCCATAATGGGCATACCGGGGTTTAGGTATGAAGCCAATGATCTGTTCTGCAATGGTCGCTGCCAGCTTTCCTGAGACGCGAACGATACCGACGCCACCACGTCCGGGGGGGGTTGCTTGAGCGGCTATTGTGTCCTGGTTAATCAGGGTCATAGATGTATCCGAAGCTTATCAGTCTAAAATTAGACCGCACTTTAACATTCTTTGATCGTTTTTAGGTAGATAAGGGACGTTATACCAGCCGTTACTTGTTGCTAGAACGTCACAAAAGGCGTGACTTGCTCGTTACTTTTTATTAGGTATGGAAGAGGTTATGAGTTAAGTGCTTTGTAAGAAAATTGTTGCGTTGGTTGGGCAGAGGTGGATCGACAACGAGCAACGATATTTTAGCTACAAAAAAAGGCCTCCGAAGAGACCTTTTTATCAAGCTGAGAGATTCGGTTTACTTACCGCTTGGTTCAGCTTCAATCTGCTTATTAATAACGTACTGCTGTGCGATAGACAGAACGTTGTTGATCAGCCAGTACAGTACCAGACCAGCCGGGAACCAGAGGAAGAAGAAGGTAAATAAGATCGGTAGCATCTTCATTATCTTCGCCTGCATTGGGTCTGGAGGTGTTGGGTTCAGCATCTGCTGAATAAACATAGTGCCACCCATCAGAATTGGCATTATGAAGTAAGGATCCATAACAGACAGATCGGTGATCCATAGTGTGAACGGAGCGTGACGTAGCTCAACGGACTCCAGTAACACCCAATACAATGCAATGAATACAGGCATCTGTGCAACGATAGGAAGACAACCACCCAGAGGATTAATCTTCTCTTTCTTATACAGCTCCATCATTGATTGCGACATCTTTTGACGGTCATCGCCATAAAGCTCTTTCAGGCGAGTCATCTCTGGGCCAAATTTACGCATTTTAGCCATCGATTTAAAGGCTTTAGCATTCACCTGGAACAGCAGAGCTTTAACAACAATGGTGATGAAGATGATTGCTACACCCCAGTTACCAACGATGTTGTGAATTGCTTTTAGCAACCATGCCAGTGGCGAAGCGATGAACCAGAGAATACCGTAATCAACGGTCAGTTCCAGATCAGGTGCGGCAGCTTCCAGTAGTTCAGTTACTTTAGGACCTGCATAAAAGTTAGCGCTTACTGACTGGGTATCACCTGCAGCTACATCAAAAGAGGGGGAAACAAATCCCGCAATGTAGGTACCGGAACTAACACGACTGCTGTAGCTGTATTCAGCTCCCGGTGCAGGAATCCAGGCACTCAGGAAGTAGTGCTGAGACATTGCTACCCAACCGTCAGGGCTAACTTTCTTAAAGTTAGCTTCCTGCATATCATCGAAGGATATCTTTTCGTAAGTGTTTTCAGTGGTTGAGAAAACGGCGCCAAGGAAAGATTGCATACCCATATCGGTTGTCTGAGATGGATCCTCAGAACCGTCTCGCTTAATCTGACCAAACAGCTTACCCTGCCAGGCCTCAGAAGAAGCATTGTTAACGATATATTCCAGCTCTACCTGATAGCTATCAGGCACAAAACGATAACGTTTAGTCACTACCACACCGTTGTCGCCTGTATGAACCAGGTCAACAACCAACTCATCACCTTCCAGTTGGTAGCTGTTCTCTACGGTTGTGTAAGTTGGACGTCCCTCAGGATTTGCATCCGGGCCGTTTCTACCGATCAGGCCGCTTTGAGAAACATAGGTGCGATTACCATTCTGTTCCAAAAGGACAAATGGCAGTTCTGCACCAAGCGATGCTTTGTACTCAGGCAGAGCAACTTCAATAATATCGCCGCCTTTAGTATCAATTAACAATTCCAGCACATCAGTTTTAATACTGATCAATTGCTTTTGTTGATTGTTAATAGCTGCTTTAGCACCCGGTACATCGGAGTTATCAGTCGTACTCGCTGTTTGAGGCAAGTCACTGTTGACTTCAGTAGGGGTCTCAGTGGCTGACTGATATGCGGAAACAGATTCAGTCTGAGCAATAGGCTCCGGTGTAGTACCGTAGTCCTGGTTCCACTTTAGCACCAGCATATATGAAATAATTGCGAGTGCACCGATCAGAATTATGCGCTGTACATCCATGGTTTCTGGACCATTCAGTTATTTATGTGATGAGGATTTAGGTTTCGTCTTGGCCCGTTTAATCAGTCGTGTCCAGCTACGCGAAATTAGCGACTGTATTTCCTCGTTCTCTAAGTCCCCCAGGCCTTTTCTGGCAAGGATGACTATATCGACATTGGGAAGTGAATGCTGATTTAAACGATAAGACTCGCGAATGATACGCCGAACGCGGTTACGATTAACAGCTAAACGGATATTTTTTTTGGAAAAGACGAAGCCAATACGGGGATGGTCGAGCGTGTTTGGACAGGCAAGGATCAACAGATGTTTATCTGACACCTTGATGCTAGCTCGGCTGAATACCTGTTTAAAGTCCCCGCCGGTCAGTAATCTTAACTGGCGGGGATAGCTGAATTCATTCATTCAGTGAGCCTGACGGGCAAAAGCTTATGCTGCCAGACGCTTACGGCCTTTAGCACGACGACGATTAATGATCGTACGGCCGTTTTTAGTTGCCATACGTGCACGAAAACCGTGAGTACGCTTACGCTTCAGGTTGCTTGGTTGAAATGTTCTTTTCATTGTTCAGTCCTACTAACATACGTTGTGGTGGTATCAGTAAGGTTGCTGAATCCCACGGCCAAAAACAGACGCGGAATTCTAGTGAAAAGTAATTCACTTTGCAATCATTTATAGGGATCTAATTGAAAAAAGCCTTAATTTGTTGCTTGTCTTTTTACGGGGTATTCAATGAAGAGCTGAAAAGCTTATTTATTCAGATATGCACAAATAATTGTGGTTAAGTTGCTAAACTATAATTAATACAAAAGGTTATCTTGTTGTTAAGTCTGAATATTACCTGTTCTTAAATTATGGATAGTTTTTTGTCTATTCTTCTGTTCACCGCGTATCTTCTGGATTTATGGCTAATTGGTTGAATTGCATGAAAAAAATAATTAGTAACAGATTGTCTCTAATTGTGGATAAGAGAGCGGTTACAAGGTATTATCTGCTGATAATTTTTTAGGGTTTTGGTCTTGTCTTGTGACTCCTTCAAAGGTGGAGTGAAACAGCAAGGCTATTAAGGATTAGCTATGTCGGCTGAGTTGTGGGAACAGTGTCTTCAGAATCTCCAGGATGAGTTTCCCTCACAACAATACAATACCTGGATCAGACCACTCAAAGTCTCTGGCGAATCAGAAACGGGATTGGTGCTGTTAGCACCGAATCGTTTCGTTAAAGACTGGGTCAGTGATAAGTATCTGAAGCGTATTCGTGAGATTGTTAATACGGTTACCGGCGACATTGCGGCGCAGGTAAGTATTGATATCGCGGGTCGTAATGGAGGCTACGCTTCACGACCTGTTCGCCCATCTCCTCCCCCCGCTCCAGCACGACGTGCGCCTAGCCGTTTTGCTGAGGCAAAGCCTTTTACTTCACCGCAGTCTGTTGCACCAGAGCCTCAGAATGCGCCGGTTGATGATAATCCGCCGATGCAACTGGCGATTGATGAAAGCAGCTTTCAGACAATCAGTCAGACTGAAATTATCGTACCTCCGTCAGTTGCCCGCTCTCCTGCACCATCACGTAATGTTGATGTCGACGGTGGTGTGGGTCATCAGTCAAACCTGAATCAGTCGTTCACTTTCAACTCTTTTGTTCAGGGTAAGTCGAACCAGCTAGCGCTGGCGGCGGCTCAACAGGTGGCTGATAACCCCGGTGGTTCATATAACCCGCTGTTTATATATGGTGGCGTTGGTTTAGGTAAAACCCATCTGATGCATGCGGTGGGTATGGAGATGATGCAGCGAAACCCAAACGCTAAGATCGTTTATCTGCACTCCGAGCGTTTTGTTGCAGATATGGTAAAAGCGCTGCAATTGAATGCGATTAATGATTTTAAACGTTATTACCGTTCAGTAGATGCATTGCTGATCGATGATATTCAGTTCTTTGCCGGTAAAGAACGCTCCCAGGAAGAGTTTTTTCATACCTTTAACGCTTTGTTAGAGGGGGGGCAGCAGATGATCCTGACCAGTGATCGTTATCCGAAAGAGATTAATGGTGTCGAAGAGCGTCTCAAATCCCGCTTTGGCTGGGGGCTGACTGTCGCTATCGAACCGCCAGAACTGGAAACCCGGGTTGCCATTCTGATGAAGAAGGCAGAAGAGGCTCAGGTTCGCTTGCCGGACGACTCAGCTTTCTTTCTGGCACAGAAGATTCGCTCTAACGTACGCGAGCTGGAAGGTGCATTAAAAAGAGTCATCGCTAACGCCCATTTTACCGGAAATGCGATAACCACACCTTTTATTAAAGAATCACTGAAAGACCTGCTGGCATTGCAGGATAAACAGGTTAGTATTGATAACATTCAGCGGGTTGTTGCCGATTATTATAAGATCAAAATATCGGACCTGCTTTCTAAGCGTCGCAGTCGTTCTGTGGCCCGTCCCAGACAGGTTGCCATGGCCCTGTCTAAAGAGCTGACAAATCACAGTTTACCTGAGATTGGTGATGCTTTTGGTGGTCGGGATCATACAACAGTACTGCACGGATGCCGGAAAGTTGCCTCGTTGCGTGAAACTGATACGGATATAAGAGAGGATTATCAGAACCTGTTGCGTCATCTGACTGCGTAACAGACTGATCAATTAAGGGTAGCAAAAGATGAAATTTGTTATTTCGCGAGAAGCGCTAATTAAGCCACTGCAGTTGGTTGCAGGTGTTGTGGAACGTCGTCAGACTCTGCCTGTGCTTTCCAATATCCTGTTGGTTGCCGAAGGTGATCAGCTATCGATGACCGGTACCGACCTTGAAGTCGAACTGGTTGGCCGGGTACAGCTTGATGAGCCCGCTGAGGCAGGGTCTATCACAGTTCCAGCCCGTAAACTGATGGATATCTGTAAATCATTACCGGATACGGCTCAGATCGAGCTGACTCTGACCGGGCAGAAAATGGTGATTAAAGCCGGTCGAAGCCGGTTTACCCTGTCTACACTGCCTGCGGCTGAGTTCCCTAATGTCGAAGACAGCCCGGAATCTTTTGAGCTGAATGTACTGCAAAGCCAGCTGCGCCATCTGATCGATCAGACAGGCTTCTCAATGGCTCAGCAGGATGTTCGCTACTACCTCAACGGCATGCTGTTGGAGATCAGTGAAAACAGTCTTCGCGCAGTCTCTACTGATGGTCACCGTCTGGCGACCAGCGTTGCTGAAGTTGATACTAACGGCCCGACAAATTCTCAGTTCATCGTGCCACGTAAAGGTATTCTGGAACTGGCCCGTCTGCTACAAAGCGGTGATGATCAGGTGAAGTTGGTTGTGGGCGCTAATCATCTTCGTGCGCATGCGGGCGACTATACCTTTACCTCTAAGCTGGTTGACGGCAAGTTCCCGGATTATCAGCGTGTAATTCCGCAAGGTGGTGACAAGTTTGTGCTGGGTACCCGCCAGGAATTGCGTCAGGTATTCAGTCGTATCGCGATTCTGTCTAACGAGAAGTATCGTGGCGTCCGGCTCTCCCTGACAAACGGTTATCTGCAGGTTATGGCGAATAACCCTGAGCAGGAAGAAGCGGAAGAAACCGTCGCAGTGGATTACGAAGGTGATACGCTGGAGATCGGCTTCAACGTCAACTACCTTCTGGATGTGTTGTCGATTGTCAGCTCCGAAGTGGTTCGTTTTACTCTCTCCGACTCCAACAGCAGCGCGCTGATTGAGGGGCTGGATGATGCGAACTCAATCTATGTTGTTATGCCGATGCGGATGTAATGTTGCCTGGAGGCCTTCTGGGCCTCCTACTCACCCTTCTCTATGCCGATAACCCAACTCAATGTTCAAGCGATTCGTAATCTGAGCGAACTCAGCCTGACGCCCTCCTCCAGTATCAATATTATTTACGGTGCCAACGGCAGCGGTAAAAGTAGTCTGCTTGAAGCGATCCACCTATTGGGATTATGTCGTTCATTTCGTACCAACAAATTGAATCATCTGATTCAGTCGGGCGGTGAACGTTGTACGGTCTTTGCCCAGTTAGATGCAATGGGCAGTGGTACCAGTCAGCCGTTAGGGGTCGAACGTAACCTGGCAGGTGACAGCCGGATTCGGTTCGCCGGAAAGAACATCGATCTGACTACCCTGGCAGAGCTTTTGCCCATACAGGTAATTAACTCAGAAACCTTTATGATTCTCGAAGGAAGTCCGGGTGTCAGGCGGCAATTTTTAGACTGGGGTGCCTTTCACTCAAATCCTGAATTTATAAGGCTTTGGAGAGGGTTTCGTCGGGTATTAAAACAGCGTAATTCTTTGCTTAAATATGGTAAAATCGATCAACGGCTCCGTGCGGTCTGGGACTGCGAATTTATTAAGTATGCGGAACAGCTAAATACGCTTCGCGAAGTGTATATTGAAGCCTTAAAACCTGAATTTGATTTAATCCTTGCTGACCTGCTTGAGGGTGTCAGCATCGAGCTTGGTTTTAGTCCCGGTTGGGATAAAAAACGTGGCCTGGATCAGGTGCTGGAAGATAACTTTGAACGTGACTTACGACAGGGTTATACCGGTGCCGGCCCCCAACGGGCAGATCTACGGCTTAAGGTAGACGGCCATATTGCCTCCGAGCGTCTCTCCAGGGGACAGAAGAAGGTAGTAGTGAGCGCCCTTAAGCTGGCACAAGGCGTTTTGTTTTATAAGCTGAACAGCCGCTCCTGTATCTATCTGATTGATGACTTGCCGTCAGAATTGGATAGACAACACAGCAGACTGTTCTGTAACTATTTGGAAAAAACAGCCAGTCAGTGCTTTATCACTTGCGTAGATAAAGAGTCACTGACAGGCCTTTGGTCAGAGTCGACCGAGACCTGTTTTTTCAACATACAAGAGGGTGCTTTGAGCACTCAGTAAGCTAGCCAGGAGAACTGAATGAGCGGCGAAAATCAGGAATACGATTCTTCCAGTATTAAGGTCCTAAAAGGACTTGATGCGGTTCGTAAACGCCCGGGAATGTATATAGGCGATACCGACGATGGTACTGGTCTGCATCATATGGTTTTCGAGATCGTGGATAATTCGATCGATGAAGCGCTGGCGGGTTATTGCAGTGAAGTCAAAGTAGTTATCCACGGCGATAACAGCGTGACTGTATCGGATAATGGCCGGGGCATTCCTACCGATCTGCACGAAGAGGAAGGCGTCTCTGCTGCAGAAGTTATCATGACGGTGCTCCATGCCGGTGGTAAGTTTGATGATAACTCCTATAAAGTCTCCGGTGGTTTGCACGGCGTGGGTGTATCGGTTGTAAACGCCCTGTCGGCAGAACTTAAAATGACGATTCGCCGTAAAGGTGAAGTGTTTGAGCAAACCTACCGTCATGGTGTGCCTGATGAGCCATTGAAGGTCGTAGGCCAGACTGAAACCTCCGGTACGGCGGTTCGCTTCTGGCCTTCTGAAGATACTTTCCATAATCAGCTAGAGTTTAAATTTGATATTCTGGCGAAGCGTCTGCGAGAGCTTTCCTTTCTCAACTCCGGTGTTGCGATTCGTCTGACCGATGAGCGCAGTGGTGATGAAGAACTGTTTGCCTACGAAGGTGGTCTGAGTTCTTTTGTTGATTACCTCAACACCAACAAGACCTCGGTTAATAAGATGTTCCACATCAACGTGATGCACGATAACGGTGTCGGTGTTGAAGTAGCGATGCAGTGGAATGATAGCTATCAGGAAAGTATTCATTCCTTTACTAATAATATTCCGCAGCGCGATGGTGGTACTCACCTGTCTGGCTTCCGTACTGCCCTCACCCGGGCATTAAATAACTATATTGAAGCTGAAAACCTCAACAAAAATGGCAAGGGTTCAACGACCGGTGACGATTGTCGTGAAGGTTTAACCGCCATCGTATCGGTGAAAGTACCCGATCCTAAGTTCTCTTCTCAGACCAAAGATAAGCTGGTGTCTTCTGAGGTTAAAACAGCCGTTGAGCAAGCGATGTATGAGCAGCTGAATGATTACCTGCAGGAAAATCCACAGGATGCTAAGGCGGTTGTATCGAAGATGATCGATGCTGCCCGTGCCCGGGAAGCCGCGCGTAAAGCTCGTGAGATGACCCGTCGTAAAGGCGCGCTGGATATTGCAGGCCTGCCAGGAAAGCTGGCAGACTGTCAGGAAAAAGATCCGGCCCTCTCTGAAATATACCTGGTGGAGGGTGACTCTGCTGGCGGTTCAGCCAAGCAGGGACGTAATCGTAAGTCACAGGCGATTCTACCGCTTAAGGGTAAGATCCTTAACGTGGAGAAAGCCCGTTTTGATAAAATGCTCTCCTCTGCCGAGGTGGGTACCCTGATCACCGCGCTGGGTACAGGTATCGGCCGGGAAGAGTTTAATCCGGATAAGCTGCGTTACCACTCGATCATTATCATGACCGATGCCGACGTGGATGGATCACACATCCGTACGTTGCTGCTGACCTTCTTCTTCCGTCAAATGCCTGAGATTATTGAGCGGGGTCATGTGTTTATTGCACAGCCTCCGCTTTATAAGATTAAGAAAGGTAAGCAGGAGCAGTACCTGAAAGATGATGATGCGTTGGATAACTACCTGCTTCAGGGGGCGCTGGAAGGTGCTTCTATGCATGTAACGGCGGATGCGCCGCCTATCAGTGGAACGGGCCTTGAAGAGATCGTTAATCGCTACCGTGCGGTCGATCGCATGCTGGCACGATTGTCGCGCCTCTATCCGGAGCCTATTCTGCGTCAGATGATTCATACTGCACGCCTGACACCGGAAGGTTTGAAAGATGAGCAGACTGTTGCTGAGTGGATCGATAAGGTCTGTGATGGTCTCGGTGATACTCTTGATGGTGGCGATGTGTATACATCTTCTGCCGCCGAAGATATGGAGCATCAGGGGGTATTCCTGCCGAGCGTGAGAGTGATGCAGCACGGTGTTAGCCACTACTATACCTTTGATATGTCCTTCTTCGAGTCGAAAGATTACGCGGCTCTGGCAGGGTTGGGTGACACGCTGATGGGGCTGTTAGAAGAGACCGCTTACTTCAAACGTGGTGAGCGTACCTTTGCTACCACTGAATTTGCTGCCGGTCTGAACTGGCTGATGGAACAGTCAAAGCGTGGCCATTATATACAGCGCTATAAGGGACTGGGTGAGATGAATCCGGAACAGCTGTGGGAAACCACAATGGATCCGGAACAGCGCCGTATGCTCCAGGTTACCATTGACGATGCGATCGCAGCAGACCTGCTGTTCACCACCCTGATGGGCGATGAAGTTGAGCC
>JAIBCZ010000245.1 GCA_024679645.1 Amphritea sp. | reverse complement strand
GTGGCATGAGAGGTTTCAAAGCAACCGCCCTGGTCAATAGCCACGTCTACCAGTACAGAGCCATTTTTCATCTTGCTTAACATTGCGCGGGTAACCAGTTTAGGTGCCGCTGCACCTGGAATCAGTACCGCACCGATCACCAAATCGGAATTTATAACTTCCTGCTCAACAGATTCCGCGTTTGAATACAGTGTCTTAAGTTGCGGGCCGTACTGGGCATCCAGCTCGGTAAGGCGTGGCAGAGAGCGATCTATAATGGTGACATCAGCGCCCAGGCCCATCGCCATGCGCGCAGCGTTAATGCCCACAACACCACCACCAATAACGGTCACTTTAGCGGGCGCGACACCTGGTACACCGCCTAGCAGAACTCCCAGGCCACCCTGTGCTTTTTCAAGTGCATGAGCCCCGGCCTGAATCGCCATACGTCCAGCTACTTCACTCATAGGGGCCAGCAGCGGCAGGCCATGGTTAGCGTCAGTTACGGTTTCGTAAGCGACAGCGACACAGTCAGATTCAACCAGCAGCTTAGTTTGCTCTGGGTCTGGAGCCAGATGCAGGTAAGTAAACAGTAATTGGCCAGGGCGAAGCATCTTGCATTCATTAGGCTGCGGCTCTTTTACTTTGATAATCATATCCGCAGCAGCGAAGATCTCTTCCGGAGTGTCGATCAGTGTTGCGCCGGCGGCTTCATACTGATGATTTGTCAGACCGATTGAAGTGCCTCCATCACGCTGAACAATAACTTCATGACCATTCTCAATCAGCTCACGGACGCCTGCTGGCGTCATACCGATACGGTATTCGTGATTCTTAATCTCTTTAGGGATACCAATCAACATAACGGTTCTCCTGTGGATCTTTCCGTGGTTAGTGTATTTATCTACCCTAGCACTGGGTTAAATTATTATCATTCGAACTTTTTCTATAAATCGACAATATATTTTGTTTATTTAATAAAGAATAGAGTTTTAATGCTGCGTTTCTGGTCTGTAAATTGCTAATTCTGGCGGTGCAGCAAAGAAAAGATGAATAATCTTGATATCTATTCAGTATTGTTTGTTTTTTGAACAAGGCCAGTTTTGTTAACTCTCATTGAGATATCCCGGATCTCAAATATGTATTCGATTGTTGAGAAAAGGGGGTTGCGTCGAAGAGCTAAAACCCTATAATAGCCCTCACTTCAGGACTATAGCTCAGTTGGTTAGAGCACTTGCTCGACATGCAAGGGGTCGTCAGTTCGAATCTGACTAGTCCTACCAGATTAAAAAGAGCCTCGCGAATGCGGGGCTTTTTTATATCTGGTTCAGGCAGATGAGAACTGACAGTTCGAGCCGAGCGTAGCGAGACAACATTGGAGCTTGCGACGATGGCCCGTAGGGGAATAATCTGACTAGTCCTACCAGATTAAAAAGAGCCTCGCGAATGCGGGGTTTTTTTATATCTGGATCAGGCAGATGGGAATTGCTATGGTCATATTCAGTATGTCACTACAAGCTGACTTTAACGGCTGCCGCTTAACGTTGGTTTTTGAAATATTGACCAGGGGGAGTGCCCAGGGATTTTTTAAACATTGAAACAAAGGCGCTGGGGCTGTGGTAACCCAGATCCAGTGCGATATTAATCACGGAATCACCTTTGCCTAATCGGTTTACCGCTTCGTGCAGCAGCAGTTGCTTACGCCATTGCTGAAAACTCATCCCGGTCTCTTTGATAAAGAGCCTGCTAACAGTTCGTTCACTGGCACCGACCAATGCTGACCAGTGGGCCAATCCAGTTTCCGTTTCTGGTTGTTTAATCATCCCCTGCATAATGCGACGTAGCCGCCGATCGGATGCGCCCGGCAGGTGAAGTAGAGAAGGTTTTAGTGCTTGCAGCT
Source organism: Amphritea sp. (assembly GCA_024679645.1). GTDB lineage: Bacteria > Pseudomonadota > Gammaproteobacteria > Pseudomonadales > Balneatricaceae > Amphritea. Next base: position 1,813 of record JAIBCZ010000245.1, on the reverse strand, counting down.
CATCCAGTATCACGTGGCAGATCCGGCTGGCTGGACTGTTATCGGTATAGTCTTCGCCAAAATTGGCAACTTTCAGAATCAGTTCTCTTAGCAGTGGCGATACTTCCACTACACTACACTCCGTCGGAAAACGATGCAGATATGCAGGATCGATAAATAGGTGACGAATCTCTGAACTGATCTCCGGATTGACTGAGTGGTGGATACCTGCCGGTATCCATACTGCTTGCGATGGAGGAACAATCCAGCTACCCGCATCGGTAAATACTTTGATAACGCCGGTTGATGCGTAAGCAAGCTGACCTCTGGGGTGGCTGTGAAAATCCCATTCGAGTTCTGAAATGATCAGGTTATGCAGGCCCAGAATCGGTAACGCGTGGTCAATTTTATAGCCCAGGGTTGAGCGGTAGCGTTTGCGAAGTGAGGTGGCGTTATCTGTCATGATGTCCGATATTAAATATTAATTGGCATATTATCGACTTAAAACATAATCGGATTTTGGCACAATAGCCACTATCAATTTCGTTTGAGCACCTGCTATGAAGATTCAACTTGATCGATCCCAATGGTTGGCATTGTTTTTAATTCCATTCCTGTCCTCTTTACTGTTATTCAGCCCGGCAGTGACGATGCTGAATGAGCAGCAACTGTATTCTGCGTTGTTAATTATTGGCGGTATGGTTCTGTTTGCAACAGGTGCTTTGCCTGAGTTTGTTTCGGCAATGGTGGTGTTGGTGTTGGCGATGTTGTTGGCTGTCGCACCCGCTGAGGTCGTCTTTTCAGGTCTCACTTCAACCGCTTGCTGGCTGGTTGTCTCCGGGCTTGTCATGGGGATAGCGATAAAGGAAACCGGCCTGGCTAAACGTATCGCTGATAGGGTTAGCGCTTATTTTGATAGCAGTTATACAAAGCTGATAAGTGGCATTGTGCTGATGGGAATTTTGTTGGGTTTTGTCATGCCATCATCGGTGGGACGGGTGGTACTGTTTATCCCGATCGCATTAGCTATTGCGAAAAGCTGCGGATTTGAGAAGGATAGTAACGGCTATATTGGAGTATTTCTGGCGGCCGCGTTCGGCTGTCATCTGCCGACCTTTGCGATATTAACCGCGAATATTCCTAATCTGATCATGATGGGTACCGCTGAAACCATCTATGGCTGGACGCCCATGTTTGGTGAATATCTACTGCTGCATTTTCCAGTGCTGGGTATTCTAAAAGGCATACTGCTCATCTTGCTTATTCTTAAACTCTTTCCGGATACGCCGGTACGTTCATCGGTGGTTGCTGATAATGGACGGCTAAGTCGTACTGAGATTCGTCTGATAATCATTATGCTGGGAACGCTTGGGTTCTGGGTGACTGATTCTGTACACCATATTTCATCGGCCTGGATAGGGCTGGCAGCGGCCACTATTTTGCTGTTACCTGGTATCGGAATGGTGTCACCCAAGAGCTTCAATGAAAATATTAATATCAGCTCGATTCTTGTCCTGGCCGGCCTGTTAGGTATTGCGAGCCTGATTAACTATAACCAACTCAGCCTGCTGGTGGGTGACAAGGTGCTGGGCTGGCTACCTCTGAATCAGGGAGATGATCTGATTAACTTTTTTTCGCTGTCACTTACCGCAATGGTAACCGGTGTTTTTGCTACGCTGGCGGGGGTGTCTGCAACCTTGAGCCCATTGGCTGAACAGATCAGTCAGATGACGGGAATGAGTATTGAGGCGGTATTGATGACACAGGTTTTTGGTTTCTCAACAGTGGTATTTACTTATCAATCAGTGCCATTGATGATGGCGATACCGCTTGC
>JAIBCZ010000145.1 GCA_024679645.1 Amphritea sp. | reverse complement strand
TACGTTGGGGTTATATCCATCGCCGCCGAATTTGGCTGATATCTCACGATTGGATGAAAATGAAACATCGATAGATCAGCGAAACTTTTGGATTATAAAACACGGAATCAAAGCATCTGGAATGCCTGCATGGGCGCCCGGGCATGATGATACGCGTATTTGGAACATGGTGTCTTTTCTCAAACGGCTACCGGATTTAACACCAGCGCAATACCAGATTCTGACTGCTCGTGGAAAAAGTGACGTCGCTCACCATTGATAGATTAGGGAAGCTGTGAGCAGGCCTCTATTTCTTGTGGAGGCCTGGGCTTATGGGAAAGTTAGTAGAAACGCAGTGATCAGCTAGCGGTACATGACCGATGAGGTCGTCAGGCGTCAGAGTGCACAGACTATCTGGTAATCTCTTTCCAGGCTTCATCTGCCTGTTGCTTGTAATCTTTCCAGTTACCGTTGAGCCAGCGTTGGCGACCACGCTCAGCATAGAACAGATGGAGGTTGTTATCGAAAAATTCCCAGACAGTACCGTCTGTACGTATCAGGCCTTCACCGAGGCTTAGTGCGTTGGCACAATGGCCGTTATATTGAGGTTTGTATTGGCTGGGATTTGCCGCAAACTTATCCGCGGAAGCCTGACTGGCAAAGCGCCAATGAGCGCCCGCCCACTCTACAGTGAATGCTCTCTTACCGATCACTTCGTTGTGGCTTTCCCGGACTTCTAACGAGTGATAAGCAACCGTATCATGACCTTCGATTGCGGTATCGCCAAAAAAACTTTTACTGACCGGCTCCGCAGCAAAACTGAAGCTGCTGAGGATTAAAAGTATGAGTAGTGAAGTGCTTTTCATAAGGCTTCAGGCTTGTTGTTCTTTGTTTCATTATAGGTAAGATCCGGGCAGGATATTCAAAAACTTAGTGGTAACGGGATTCAGCCGTTTTTATCGATCAAACCTGTACCCGTTCCCACCGGCCTTTTTGGCTTCATACATCGCCTGATCTGCTTCGTGCAGCAGTGATTCCATCGGTTGCCCATTGAAGTGGATAGCGATGCCGATGCTTATACCAACATCCAGAAGCTCTCCGTTGAATATTATCGGTTCCTGAAAAGTGCTGATCACACGTTGAGCGATGACCTCAAGGTGCTCTTTTGTACCCGGTATAGGTAAGATTGCAGCGAATTCATCACCTCCTAGCCGGGCCAGGGTATCGCTCTCTCGTAGTATCAGTTTTAATCGTTCACTAAATTGTTGTAAGACATAATCTCCAGCACTATGGCTGTAAATGTCATTAATGTATTTGAAGTTATCCAGGTCAAGATAGACTAGGGCGAGCGAGCCTTTATGTCGTTTAGAGCGGGCTAACTCAAGCTCCAATACTTGCAAAAATAGTCTGCGGTTAGATAGCCCTGTCAGGGGGTCATGGTGAGCAAGATGGTGGATTTTCTGTTGGGCTATGATGTTCTTATGCTGTACCCGGTAATACATCAGGGCACCTATGCCAGTCACCAGAGTGACCATAATAAAAAACAATCCCAGAGGAGGAGATACGTCGCTGAGATCTGCCGCAATCATGTCGGGGCTGACCAGTGTGACCAGCTTCCAAACAGGGTGTTGTTGCTTTTTACCTGAGTTGTTAAATGCTACGGCGGGTTGACTGGTTTCTACCGTTTTAAAAATAAAATAGCCATCTGGCGTATTAATAAAACCGCTTTCATTGGTGCTGATCGTTTTCCATACCCCGGGGTAGTATTGCTCTATGGTTCGGTTTTTGTACTCGGGAAACATGAAGGCCCAGGCTGCTTCCTTTTCTCGCCCAGAGATCCAGTACCCATCCTGATTGAGTAACATCATTTCACCGATCGAAGTCGTCGCCGAAAGTTTTAACTGCTTTAACAGCTCTGAAGCGTTGAGATTGATAATCACAATACCCTGCTTATTCCCAAGGGAATCACTGACAGGTGTGGCGGTTCGAACTATCGGCTTGAAGGGCAGTTCTATTCGTCCTTTCTCAACATTCAAATCCATAGGGGAAATGTAGACTTCGCCTGGGTTAAGGCTGAACGATTCAGTAACGTAATAGCGGCTGGCTTTATCCTGAAGCTTGTCTTCGCTGACAACTAATTGCCCCTGATAGCCCTGGTTGATTCTGAGTGCCTCTAACCCTTGATGATTAATGAAACGGATCTGTTCGTAGGAGGGTTTTATTTTTGCGAGATTGAGATAATCAGTGGTTAGCTCAGATAACGCTTCAGGGTGATTATTCAGCAGGTTCTGCAGGTTAACCTGGCGAGCCAATATCAATGTATCTAGCGTTGCGTCATAAACTTGATGGGTCAGATTCTCTCTGATTAAGTCTAACTGCTGCTGTTCCTGATCTATCAGTTGAGAGATGTGGATCTGTTTTTGTTGCTCTGTAGAGTTGATCAGAAACAAAAGAAACAGGCTTAGACAGAAAAAGTAGCAGATAATCAAAAAGGCTCTTAATGCTGATTTTTGCTCTTTAGGTGAAGGCTCTCTTGAGGCTTTCCTGCTACCTGCAGCAAGGTAATAATGAATTACTAAGAGGGTAAGACTGGCAAAAAGGGCTCCGTCTAACAGGGCGATCAGCTGGTGATGCTCAGTGAATGTCAGCAGAGGGAATATCAGCATCAACAACGCTTCAATACCAAATGCAAAGGTGCCTGCCTGGAGTTGCATTGATTCTCGTCTGAGATTCATCCGGGCTACTAATCGTCCGGTGCGTAACAGGAAGCGAGTGATTAAAACAACGACCACGGCCACACTGCCGGCGTCAATAATAATTTCCAGCCAGAAATAGTTTTTACTGATGTGTAACGCGTGTACAAAGCTCTTTACCAGAACTTCGGCTATCATCAGAACAGTGAAGAGAAGTAAGCGAGCTAACATCGTTATGAATTCGCCTCAGGTTACTTCAGACACTGAGTGCTAAGCACTCTGTATGAGGATGAATTTATACGGTCAAAATAATAAATCTGTTTCACGTTAGGGGCTTAGATCAATACCTCAATGAGTAATAAGATCTATATTAACAGAGCAGCGCCGTTGGCTATATGTGTAAAGGTGGCAAACTGGGGACATAAAAAAGCCCTCGTGAAGGGCAATGCTGTTCACTTAAGAGGGGCAGCATGGCGATTCACCGGATAACGGGTCTTTGATATCTTTACTGTCCGAGGCGTTGTTCGCCTTGGACGCCTTTCTAAAAACAGCCCGCCTATTCCTGATCGCAGCTCCGACAGCCTGCGTCCGGTACCTGATATGGGGTGCCAGTACGGTCAACTGGACTGCTATGTATTGACATACGGCTTTGGGTATTTGATGGATAAATTCGTCAGCAAGCCGCATTTCGTTACGACGGTAAGGACTAATATGAGCAATAACAACAATGTGTGAACGAACATTCATTAGGGCGACGAGTCGCATCATGGGGAACGGTGTTTGTCGCTGCGTTGAGGTGTTGCCTGATCCAAAGTGTTCTCGTAATTCCACCGAATCCGGTGTTCTGAACACAGCACCGTCCCCGGCAAAGACTTGTAACCCTTGCCAGCAAGCTATCAGAGGCAGGGAGTCGTCTACGTCTGATGGTTGCTTTATCAGACAGCTGTAAAGCTGATTTCACCCATTCAACCGGAATGTTGTGAGTGAATGTACTCAGGTCTGAAAAATTGAAGAGCTCACCAAGATCGAGAAGAGACTGTTGAAAGGCATAAAAAATCCGATGTTGTTAACAACATCGGATTTTCTAACAAGCCAGACTTTAGCTCAAATGCTTAAGTGAACAGCATTGCCCCGGGAAGGGGGCTTTAGTATAGCGCTGTTTACGCACCAACGATGCCGCCATCATTGCGCTGAATAACCATGATGGTTGAACGGGGTTTGCTGTTTCCGCCAGCAGGGAAGTGGGAGGGCTTATCCTTTTCGCCCGGGTGCTGTACACCTACAAAAGCGGTGCGCTGATCAGGAGAGAAGGTTAGACCCGTGATCTCACAAGCGATCGGGCCGGTTGCAAAACGCCGCACTTCGCCAGTGTCAGGGTCCGCAATCAGCATCTGATTGTTACCCATACCCGCAAAGTCACCTTCGTTGGAGTATTTACCGTCAGTCTGGATCCAGAGACGGCCATCTATGTCAAAGCCAAGTCCATCCGGGCTGTTGAACATATTTTCATCATTGATGTTAGCCGAACCGGCATAGAAGTCTTTATGTACTGTAGGGTTACCTGCAACCAGGAACAGATCCCACTTGAAGCTTGTAGCTGTATTATCACCGTTTGTTTCAGTCCAGCGAACGATCTGGCCATACTTATTGTTGGTACGTGGGTTCGGACCCCCAACCGGTTGATTGTCTTTTTTGCCACGATGCTTATTGTTGGTTAACGTACAGCAGACCGTTTTAGTCTTAGGATGTACAGCAACCCACTCTGGGCGATCCATGGTCGTTGCGCCAACAACGGTAGCAGCTTCGCGGGCGTAGATGACGACTTCTGCCTGGCTGCTAAAACCGTTTTCTTTGGTCAGGCCATTCTTTCCGTAAGTGAGTTCAATCCATTCACCTTTACCCTTAACTTCACCGGCTTCAGCACTAAAGCGGGCAACGTACAAGGTTCCTTCGTCTAGCAGGTTGCGATTTGCAGTCTTCTCAGAAGGGTTGAATTTATGTTTGCTGACAAATTTGTACAGGTGCTCGCCACGCTCATCGTCACCCAGATACACAACCACCTGACCGTTATCGGCGATAGTCACCGCTGCATTTTCATGCTTGAAACGCCCCAGTGCTGTCCGCTTCATTGGGGTTGAGGTAGGATCCATCGGATCTATCTCGACAACCCAGCCGTGGCGATTGGGTTCATTTGGTTCTTGGGTGATATCAAAGCGGTTATCGAACTTGTACCACTGATATTTACTGTCATCTTTCAGGCCATAGCGCTTTTCATGGCCATTTAATTCAGCCCCAGGCTTGGCAAAGTAACCATTAAAATTCTCTTCGCATGTCAGGTAAGTGCCCCAGGGCGTTTCACCATTAGCGCAGTTATTAAATGTTCCCAGTACTTTTTTTCCGCTCTTATCGGCGCTGGTTTTCAGAAGGTTATCTCCCGCTGCCGGGCCGGTAAGCATCATCTCAGTGTTAGCGGTGATACGACGGTTATAGTCAGATGTTTTGCTGTATTCCCAGCCATCTGCAGTACGTGTAATTTCAAAGATAGATACGCCATGCGCAGCCTGAGCTTTTTTCACATCATCGGCGGTCATAGCGTCGCCTTTGTGATCAAACAGCAGTTTATAGTTAGTATATTCGTTGTTAACGGCCAGTAGAGCTCGGTCTTCAGAGAGTGGGAAGAACGTCATTCCGTCGGTGTTATCACCGAATTGAGCTGCCTGAGCACTGGCGGGCTGTGTGCCGCTTTCATCAAATACTGGAGCGCCTTTCAGGATAGGGTCTCCCCAGGAAATCAGCGGCTTAGCGGTATAGCCTTCAGGTACTATAAAAGTGTCTGCAGTGCTGGTTGCGACAGGCTTGAAGCCCAGTAGCTTACTGCTTGGGTTGGTCGTCGCAGCCACTGCGTTGGCCAACGGATTTGTCGCCAGGAAAAGCCCCATCGCTGTCGCTCCACCTTGCAGAAAGCGGCGACGGCTCAGGCCAGCGTCTATGATTTTGCTGAAATCGGAGTCTTTTTCGGCGTGTAAAGCTGAGTCGGCCTGCAGTTGGTCTTTGTTCAT
>JAIBCZ010000094.1 GCA_024679645.1 Amphritea sp. | reverse complement strand
TGTAGATGCTAAAGACCTTGTTCACACAATGAAGGGATTCGGGACACTGGTGGTTTCTTTCCAATACTGCCATGTTCCCGTCTCAGATTGTATTTGTTTATCCAAGCAGGCAGTGCTGCATGTCTAGATTGATGATCGGGATAAGGTCTAGCGTATGCCCATTCACTCAGCATAGTTCTTATAAAGCGCTCGGCTTTACCATTGGTACGAGGAGTATATGGGCGGGTATAAATATGCTTAATACCCTTTGTTTTCAATAACTCGTTAAACGGGTTCGAGCAATACGCAGGGCCGTTATCCGTCATAACGCGCTTAATCGTTAAGCCCATTTCTTCATACGCTTTTAAAGCTCTTTTAAGAAAGCCTGTCGTCGTACCTTTTTTCTCATCTTCTAATACCTCTACATACGCCCAGCGACTGTGATCATCAACGCAGACATGTACGGCTTCTCGGCCGCAGCCATTTGAGTTGACTGCACGATTAGCAGTTACCCGATGGCCTGGGCGTTTAAAGCGCGGCAGCTTCTTAATATCAAGATGCAGCATGTCTCCAGGGTGAGGGTATTCATATCGGATGATCTTAGGCTTAGGTTCCAGATCACGAGCTCTATTCAGACGAAGCTTCCTTAGCGTTGCCGTCACAGTTGAATATGCCAGTCTCAATGAATCAGCGATCTTCTGCGGGGAAAACCTGAACTTTAAACGGAGATCTTTAATAAGTGCTACTAGCTTATCAGGCAGCCGGCTTGGCGAACTATGGGGTCGACTGGAGCGTGAATTTAAACCCTGCTCTCCCTGTTCTTTGTAGCGAGCTAACCATTTCGAAACGGTGCGAGAGCTAATGCCTAACTCTTTAGCTACAGCGGCAATGGAGCGTTTTTGAATCAGGACGCGTTCAACAATTAGGGCTCGAATATAAGGTGTAGTTCGGGCATTCTTATGTGGGTTGTTCATACCGGACTCCGGATACTGTTTGTTTGGCGATAACCAGCATCCTAAATTTATCCGGTGTGAACAACCTCCTTAGTACTTACAGCTAGTGGCTCGAACGTCGCTACGCGACTCGCTAGAAAAACATTAAAAGAATATTTATTTCAAATTAGATCCTTGGCGTGGTTGCAAGAATCAAGACCAGACTTCGTTAATATGCCCCTGTAGTTCTGCTAAAAAAGCCGGCCTGATACAGGTTTTTTTGTGCCTGTGGATAAGATGCTATCGATACCGGCTTGTGCTCGATGAAAGGTGGGCAGTATGGTCTTGATTGGGGGCATACATCGCGTGAATAACAATTGAGTTAGCTGGTATTGTTGCTAGAGGCTTGCCATTATTGTCATTCTCTTGCCATAACTGACGGAATAGGGCTATGACCACAGCAAGCTGGCTGAAAACGATGCGTAATGTACTGGATAGCTATAGTTATCCAGCGGTTCTGATTGATGTGGATTATAACGTTGTCGCGACTAATAAAAGTTATGACTTTCGTTTTGGCGGTCTCAGTGGCCGCAGCTCTGCAAAGTGTTATTTTCTTTCTCATGGCTATCAGCGCCCCTGTGACCTTGAAGGCGAGACCTGCCCAATGCAGGAGGCCCGTTACAGCGGTCAGCGGGCCAGCGTGCTGCATATTCATAATACGCCTCAGGGAAAAGAGCATGTGGGTATCGACACAATTCCCATTACCGATGATGCTGAACAGATCTTTTTTATTGAGGTGATGAAACCGATTCGAGAGGTCAGCGCTGAGCCTATTGCCAATAAGATGATCGGTCGTAGCAGGGCTTTTAATGAACTGGTGGAGCTGATTCAGCGGGTGGGCAGCACTGATACCAATGTGTTGCTTATGGGGGCCTCAGGGGCGGGCAAAGAGCTGGCTGCTCAGGCTATACATTCCGCTAGTTCCCGAGCCGATATGCCTTTTGTTACCGTTGAGTGCTCCGGATTAACGGACAGTTTGTTTGAGAGTGAGCTCTTTGGTCATGTCAGAGGGGCGTTTACCGGAGCAACGCACTCGCGAACCGGCCTTGTTCAGTCGGCTCAGGGAGGAACACTGTTCCTTGATGAAGTGGGAGATGTTCCGTTGCATCTTCAGGTAAAGCTGCTGCGTTTGATCGAGACGAAAACGTTTCGCTCAGTCGGTGATACTAAGCCTACGGCCGCTGATTTCAGGTTGGTATGCGCAACCCATAAAAACTTATCGGAGATGGTCGAGAGTGGAGTGTTCCGGGAAGATCTGTACCATCGAATCAGCACCTTTCCTATCCGTTTGCCATCGTTGACGGATCGGATTGAGGACCTTCCATTGCTGGTGGAAAGTATTCTGATGAGGATTGAGGATAAAGTGCCGTTGCAGCTCACGGAGGAGGCGCTGGAGGTATTGGCCCGACAGCCGTTTAAGGGTAATGTGCGTGAATTGAAAAATATTCTCGAGAGAGCGGTTGTGCTGCGAAACGAAGATGTAATCGGGCGTGATGTTATTCAGCGGAGCCTTGATCTGTTACCGGTTGCACAAGCTAAAAATAGCAGCCTTAACAGTCTGCGTCAGCTGGCAGAGCAGGGGATAAGTCTCGAGATACTCGAGCAGCGTTATCTTAAAGAGCTGATGGCTGTTTGTGCTGATAAGACCCAGGCAGCTGATATTGCTGGTTGTAGTTTAAGAACTCTCTATCGCAAATTAAATCAGTGAACGATTGATCTCGAATCGAGCGGATTACCGTTGGTAAGCGGCAGTATTCTCAAAAGTAGCAGGCTTATCCTAAACGTTCCTTATTATATATAACCAATTTCAGGTTGATTCTGAATATCGGGTTTGGCAGGACGGCTGCTACAAGCCAGTGCCACTTTCTTTATTCGTCCGGATTTCAATCGCTAATCAGAGCTGTTTGAATTTTAAAATACTATTATAAAGTTGAACTCAGGCCTTAAAAAATATTGATGTGAGTCAATTTTTTCTCAATATAATTAATATATGTATCATTAAAATCATGCGGTTTACGATGATTTATATATATTTTTTCTTATCTAAAACAATTTGTTATATGTTATTCATTGATATTTATTTCGATTTAAAGTGATACGCAATTAGATTATAGCTGTTGATTTATGTGTCATAAGTGGTAGATTTGCCTCTCTCAAAACAAAAATAACCAGATCAGAGGTTTTTTACTATGCATGACAAATTAGCCGACACAATGGAATTTCCACCAGCAACCCCTCAGCCAAATATTTATCCTCTGAGCTGGGAGACCAAAACCTCAAAGGCTGAGGAAATCTGGGATGCTTCTCTGCGTGAAGCGTGGAATCCGAAGGACCTGCCCTGGGATACGTTTGACGTCACTAGCTACTCCTGGGAAGAGCGTGAAGCGATGGCGTACTGGTGGACTCTGTTATCTGTATTTGACGCGTCTGCACCGCCGGTATTTGCAGAAGCGTTTATCAAGACTTATGAAGATCATGAAGAAGATGCGATCCGTCGCTGCTTCTTCTCTGTAACACGTGACGAGCAGAACCACGAACAGATGTGTGGTATGGCGATCACTAAACTGCTGGAATGCAGCAGCCCGCTGGAATATGAGCCAAAGACCGACCTGGGTAAGCGCCTGAAGCGTAATGCCGCATGGTTGTACTACAATGGCGGACGTTACTGGGGTGGTTATAAAAAGGCCGTGCCTAAATACAGCCTGGCAGTACTGTTCTCCTCTTTCCTGATGGGCGAAATTGCTGCTGCAACTATCTTTAAGCAGATGTCCGTAAGCTGTGAAGAGATGGTGTTCCAGGAAGCATTCAAGAATATCGGCCGTGATGAGGGTCGTCATATGGCGATCTGTCTGTCTCTGATGGAGCGTGATTATCCAAACCTGTCTCAGGAAGATAAGAGCGTTATCACCAAGCAGATTCGTGCCGGTTATCTGTTCCTGTCGGCAGTATTGTATGAGCCACCAGCAGAGTTCTGGGATCTGCCAGAAGACTTTATCGCGACACAGCGTGAAGCTGAGCAGATCGCACGTGACGCAGGTTTCGGTATTCCTTCACACGAAGCGAAGAAAGAGAACTGGCGCGAGGCGATGCTGAACCTTAAAGCGGTACTGGATAAGTACGATACGCCTTTCCCAGCTATCCCTGAAGTGGGTATCACCGGTGAAGAAGTGACTCAGGCTGACCTGGATTCAGCGGATATTATCCCAATCTTCTGATTTTTTTGTCCTTGAGTTAACAGGCAGCCGTCGGACAAAATTCGATCGGCTGCTTTGTTTTATATAAGAATAAATATGCTGTTACAGGGCTGGCTGGTGCAGGCCAGAGCCCGGAGGTAAGTATGACTACGATCCGTTTATCCCCGTCAGGTAAAGAAGTTGAAGCTAAATCCGGTGAAACGGTACTGGAAACCCTTGAAAATGCCGGTTATGCCCTGCCGAATAACTGCCGGGCAGGCGCTTGCGGTGAATGTAAAGTAAAGGTCCTGGAAGGTGAGTTTGACCAGGGCCTGGTGATGGATATGGCGTTGTCTAAGGAAGAGCGGGCAGAAGGTTTTGGCCTGATGTGTATGTGTAAACCGCTCAGCCCGACCCTTGAGATCGACTGGGGAACCGATGACGCGATGCCGAAACTGTTTCCGCCTAAGGAAAACGTCCGCTGCATGATTGTGGATCGGATCGAACGTACTCCCCGTATTGCTGAGATTCGTCTGCGTCCGGTTGGTGAAGCCATTCGTTTCTGGCCGGGTCAATACGTGAGTCTGACGAATACTACCCGCACTGTAACACCACGCTCTTACTCAATTGCTAACGCTCCTCGTCCGGATGGCGAAATTGTATTGCAGATCACCCGGGTGCCTGATGGGGAAACCAGTAACTGGGTGCATGATGAAGTACTCCCAGGCACCATGGTTAACCTGTCCGGTCCATATGGAACATTTATCGGCGATCCAGGTACTGATGCTCCGGTACTCTGTCTGGCGGCAGGCACCGGTCTGGCACCGATAATGGGTCTGGCGGATGCAGCATTGCGTCGTGGATATAATAAGCCGGTTCACCTGATGTTCTCAGCCCGCAAAGAGGAAGATCTGTACTGCAAGGGGCAGTTGGAACTGTGGAATGTGCGCCATCGTCGCTTCAAGTTTATACCAACCCTGACTCAGGAAGATAAAGAGGGTGTGCTCAGTGGCCGTATTCCAAACATTCTCAAAGATCACTATCCAGATCTGTCAAAGCACGCAATCTATATTGCGGGTAGCCCTGAATTTGTTGACGCCTGTATCTTGGCAGCAAAACAGTTAGGTGCTCAGGACGATATGATCCATACCGAAGGCTTCTTTGATCAGGCACTGCCGGAAACCCCAGCTTCTGACCGATTAGTCTGACGGCCAGATAGCTCATAAACGCCGGCCCTGGTTTAGATCAGGGCCGGCGTTTTTATATATGGGTTAAATTTTTTATGGGTGGCACTGATTTTTCAGTGCGCAACACCGGTTCCCTTTGTATTCTTATAGTTAATGACTTGTAGTGCAGATATTGAAAATATGGATTCAGAAAGCGCCAAAGTTGCCTTTAGCACTGCCGGATTGACTAAGGTATATGGTAAAGGCCCAGCCGCAGTATCAGCCCTGCGAGGTGTAGACCTGCAGCTATTACAAGGGGAACTGGTGGTTTTACTGGGGGCTTCCGGTAGCGGTAAATCGACTTTATTGAATATCCTGGGGGGGCTTGATCAGCCAACGGAAGGAGAAATAGCATTTTTTGACCAAAGCCTGAGCGGCATGTCTGATACTGATCTGACCCTCTATCGCCGTGATCATATAGGCTTTGTTTTTCAGTTTTATAACTTGATGCCAAGCCTTACCGCGCGCGAAAATGTCGAGCTGGTGACTGACATTGCAGAAAGCCCTCTCAGCCCGGAAGAGGCGCTGGCGCTGGTGGGCTTGAGTGAGCGGATGGACCATTTTCCGGCACAGCTGTCAGGAGGTGAACAGCAACGGGTGGCTATTGCCCGGGCGGTGGCAAAGCAACCCAGAGTTTTGTTCTGTGATGAACCCACCGGGGCACTTGATAGTAGCAGCGGCCGACAGGTGATGGAGGTACTGCAGCAGGTGAACCGGGAATTAGGTACGACGGTGATCATTATTACCCATGCCGCGACGATTGCAGGTATGGCTGATCGGGTGATTCATTTTGCTGATGGGCTGATCAGAAAGATCGAGCTGAATGATCAAAAAACCTTAGCCCAAGATCTCGTCTGGTGAGCGCCGTTTTATGCGATCCGTAACCGGAACCTCACCCCTTAATCGCAAATTGCTACGAGACTTGTGGCGGATGAAGGGGCAGGTATTGGCGATTGCCCTGGTGATCGCGCTGGGTGTGCTGATGCTGGTGATGATGAACGGTCTGGTTCGGTCGCTTGAGGATACCCGAACGGCTTATTATGAGCGCCATCGACTGGCGCAGGTGTTTGCGCCTTTGCAACGGGCTCCCCAGGCACTGCTGGCGCGGGTAGCCGTACTGGAAGGGGTAACGGCAGTCGCAGGAAGGGTGACGGGCAGTGCACTGATCGATATTCCTGGCCAGCCACTACCACTGAGTGCCCAGGCCGTATCGCTGCCTGATCGGGGTGAGGCCCGGCTTAATGATATCTACCTTACTTCGGGCAGGCGTCCCGATCCTTCCCATGAGGATGAAATCATTCTGTTGCAGGACTTTGCCAGGGCTCATGGACTGAAGTCCGGTGATCCTCTGTCTGCCACCATGCACGGAGCCCGCCGAACTTTCAGAATCGTCGGTCTGGCTCAGGCCCCTGAATTTCTTTATTCAGCCGCGCCTGGAGAATTTGTCCCCGATGATGCCCGGTTTGCGGTGATCTGGATGAGCCAGTCGGCGCTGGCGGCAGTCTATGATATGAACGGCGCTTTCAATCAGCTGCTGTTGGGAACCTCTGTTGGTAGTTCCCTGCCAGCGATTATTGATCGGGTTGATACCTTGCTGAAGCCCTATGGGGGGCTGGGTGCCTATGGGCTGGCGGATCATGTGTCTAATCGTTTTATCGAAGAGGAGATCAGCGGCTTGAGGGTCTCCAGCCACACGGTTCCGCCGGTGTTTCTGGCGGTGGCCGCTTTTCTCCTCAATATCGTCATTTCCAGAATGATTCAGTCGGAGCGGGAACAGATCGGTCTGCTGAAAGCTTTCGGATACAGAGATGTTGAAATCACACTGCACTATTTGAAGTTTATCTTTGTTATTGCTGTTGGCGGGGCGCTGATCGGCTGCTTGTTGGGGGTTATCTCAGGAAGAAGTCTGGCACAGGTCTATCAAAGTTATTATAAATTCCCATTTTTGTTATTTCAGGTCGACCCACTGACTTTTTTGATAGGTGTTTTGGTGAGTATTCTGGCTGCAGCGGCGGGGGGGATGCTGGTGTTGCAGTCTGTTTTTCGTCTCACCCCAGCGGTGGCAATGCAGCCACCGGCCCCTGCAGACTATAGCCGCTCTGCAGCGCTGGCTTCGTTTCTTAAATATTTACTGGACCAGCCGGGGCGGATGGTTGCCCGGCGATTGTTGCGCCAGCCCGGCAGAGCTGCAGGCGGAGTGATCGGCATCGCCGCGGGTATGTCATTGGCGGTGGCGATGCTTAATGTTATGAGCGCTTTTGATCGAACGCTGGAATTGAGTTTTAGTCTGATCGACCGGAGTGATCTCTCAGTAAGTTTCGTGGAACCGTTATCTGATAAGGTTTTGTATGAGTTGCAGAGCATTGATGGTGTTATAGAGGTGGAGCCTGTACGCACCGTTGCTGTTCTGTTAAGCAATGGACAGTACAGTTACCGGGGGGCGATTACCGGACTGCCTCCTGCTGCCAGACTGAACCGGGCGCTGGATATTCGACAGCAAGCGATTCCGATGCGCGCCGAGGGGATTGTGTTGGGGACTGCGCTGGCCGATATTCTTCAGGTTAAGCCGGGAGATATACTGAATCTGGATGTTAGGGAAGGACGTCAGCCGCAGTTAGTGGTTCCGGTGACGGGGGTGGCGGACACATTAATTGGTTCGCCCGCTTATATGGCATTGGATAGTCTTAATCGTGTATTGAGAGAGCCGCATCGGGTATCAGGGGCCTATCTGCGTATCGACAGTACAAAGCAGGATGCAATTTACAGGCAGATTAAATTGTTGCCAGCG
>JAIBCZ010000120.1 GCA_024679645.1 Amphritea sp. | reverse complement strand
GCGACAACGTGCCGTAGAACTCCATATTCTTGTCTTCGTTGATTCTGAAGCGGCCATCGGAGCGGCCACCCATCACGCCATCGTTGACGGTCTGCCACGCCTTGGCGGATTCCGGCTGGTCGAACCTGAAAAGGACACGGCCTTCAGCGTTCGCCCCCAACGGCATTATGGCGAGCAGGAGTAATCCAATAGTTGATCTGTAATTCATGACGTGTAGGTTACTCCAGCGGATTTGTGATTCGGCCAAGGAACATGATCGCACCATTGCGGTTGTCCCGAATCATGAAGACAAAGGGATGGTCGGCTCGGAACACTCGCGGTTCCTTGGGCTCTTCTACCGGAGCCGATGTCGGTGCCATGACGACGCCGGTCGGCTGGCTGATCTGCACGGCTTACCTTTCGTCCTGCGTAAAAACTGTGAAGTTTTGAACGAAGGAAAGCGGGTGTTTCTGGCGGAGCAGGCACAGCCACATATTACCTGTCGCACCGATAATGATTCATGGGCACTAACCATGGTGCGGAACAACCTGGCCGCAGCAATACTGGCTGAAACGGTAACAGAAGAAGGTACGGTTAGTATCCCTATCGTGGATTTTGGTCTGGTGAGAACAGTCGCTTGTGTCTGGCGTGAGCATTCAGAACAGGAGACGGTACAAACATTTACCGCCTTTGCCGCTCAGGATAGTTGGCGAGGATTGGCTAAGGTGGTTTGATTAACGACTTTGGAGCATGAAGATGCTTTATCTGTCGGGGGCATCGATTCAATATGTTTCAGGCGAATTTTTCGCTGCAGCCCTTCACGGTTATCAGCGATCAGGAACTCTTCTCCCCGTAGGATTTCTATATCCAGATAGCAAAGCTTATCCGATTTATGTGACTGCTGTCATAATCGCGATGAGGGCATCGCTCCTACAGGACGGGCAGCTTGTTGTAGGAGCCGTGCCCCCACGGCGATTTTTTTGGTTTCTATCCTGATGGTTAGTCAGTTCACTTCCTTGCCGCAGTAATTCTTAGCTTGCTGTTCCGCCTTGCTGAGCGCTTCTTGTGAAAAGAGAGTAGACCTTTCAACAGCTAAAGGTCTTAACAATCTAAAGCTGCGCCCACTGCTTGGTCGGCTTCGCCGATTTCCCTGCACGTTTCGCTTAGAAATGGTCTGCGACAGGCGAAGCCTGAACAGCTTCAGCTGGCCCGAAGGGTAGACGCTTGCGTCTATAAAAACTCGGTTGCTTCGCGCCCTCAAACAGTTCCCCATGTTATTCATTGAAAAACTCCAATGCTCGGCTGCACAGAGCGAGAGGCGTGCCAGACTGTTAATCAGCTAATTTGTAATCAATGACTCTGACTCCATTGATTTTCAATCCGTTTCCAAGCTGCAATGCTCGGTTGCATAGAGGGGGATTAAGTCCGTGCAATATCGAGGTTAGGTATATTGGTGTTGATTTCACACGGATCCAAAATATTGCTCAGAAGGATTTGAGTTGAAAACCTAACAATATGTTAAGGTCTAATTGCACTAGAAAGGGACCACTTACTTTGGATGAATATATTTCAAGACATAACTTGAAATACCACCAAATAGGTGTTGAAGTTTACATATATGTTAACTATAATTCAGGCATACAGTGACAGAGACAAATTTAAAGAAACAATACGCTGGACATAAATTCACAGTTATTCACTGTGAAGGTGCTATCAAGAGTTTTCAATCAGCTCTTGCTAGTGTGGATGCTAGAAAGCACAAAGCATTTATACGCGGACTAATTCAACAAATTACGAGACTCGCAAATGGCGAACGAATGTCTCAGGAAAACTTTCCGAAAGAAGGTGTTCTTCCAAATAAACCTGGCCAGAGTGGCACAAAAAACTTTAAAGCTCTCAAGAGAATCCCTATTAGGGGCTATTGCTGGCTTTCGGAGACGCAAGAAAATACTTACTTCATTAGTCACTATATTGCTAAAAAGAAGGGCAAATTAGATCCAGCCGATACAAAACGTGTTGGGGCTAATTGGAGGAGAATAGAGGTAGATGAAGATGAATGCTAAAGATATGTTCTACCCTGAAGGTAAGCAATTCAGCAATGCTGAAGAAAGGGCTTACGCTAGAGAAGAGCTAGTTTACAACGTGACTGAAGATTTGCTGATCCTTCTAGAAGATATGGAAGTGAGCAAAAAAGAACTCGCGTGTCGATTAGGAAAATCTAAATCCTTTGTTTCTCAGGTTCTGAGTGGAGCTAGAAACATGACTTTAGGTAGCCTTTCAGATATTTGCTACGCACTGGATGTAAAGCCAAAGATAATCTTGCCTGTTCAAGAAGAGCAACTACAAGAAACTGAAAAACTGGGGCATTGGGAAACAGTCTCTGTTGAATGTACAGAAAAGCCTGCTGCAACTTTAATAGTAAGTAATAAGAAAATCATAGAGTTTCCCAAAGAGAACACTCGCTGGAATGAAAGAGTTGCGTAACAATGAAAGCAGACCTCCAAAGCGCGCAAGAAAACTTACAGATAAAATGTGTAAACCTTCGTGATCTAAAGGTATATATCAAAGACGATATTTATCCAGATATGCTTGATCTTAAAACAGCTCATCGCCAAAGCTTTAGCGCTCCTGATCGAGTTCGTGAAAATGAACTTGTTGATGAGAAAGAAGAAAATTGTCTATGGAATTATCGCTTTGATCACTCTCTAGGTATTCGATTGATTGATCCTGAGATTGAAGTTGGTGAAGAAAAAGAAGGCGATGAAAATGGTGAGCATGTTCTAATTGAAATTGTTGCAACTTTTGAAGCAAATTATTTTTCAAAAGTTCAGCTTTCTGAAGAACAAGTACATATATTCTCAGATATGAATTCTGGATTTCACGTATGGCCGTATTGGAGAGAGTTAGTTCAATCTACTTGCAGTAGAATTGGCATGCCAACACCATTAGATATCCCTACTTATAGAATTGAACAGTAATCGGTTACTGACAATTATTAACCCGAAATTGATACAAATTTTTGTAACTGCCTGATTAGTATATACAGATGCAAGATTTGGCATCCGCCATCTTCATCAAGTACTATAAAAAGTATCTCTTCAACATGTTCTTCCAGTTAACAAAAAAGAGAGCCCTAGGGCTCCCTTTAATCTTTTGATCTTAAGCTTTTTCTAGCAACGAGCAACGAGCAACGAGCAACGAGCTACTAGCAGGGCGAAGCCCGTTCTAGCTACTTCTTAGCCCCTAATGAACTTCCTCATATTTCCGTTGTATCGCTACCAGCGCTGGCTGTGCTTCCAGTGGCGCGTAGGCGATAGCCTGGTCGAAGAGTTCTTTGTTTTCCTCGGAGAGGCGTTCATCTTCATTCATGGCAGAGAGTTTCTGCATCGCTTCGATAAACTTGGGGTGTTGTTTCTGTTTCTTGGCCGGTTTCATAGGAATTATCTCCTTAAGTTGGCGACTGTATCGTGGCTAATGGTTTAGCTGCGATAGAGGGTCTGAATAAGATGAAAACCAAACTTTGTTTTCACCGGTCCGTGGATTTCCAGTACTTTCTTGCGGAAAACCACATTGTCGAACGCTTTTACCATGGTGCCTGGCCGGAATTCGCCCAGATCACCACCCCGTTTGGCAGAGTTGCAGATAGAGTAACGTTTTGCCAGACGGGCAAAGTCCTCCCCTTTCTCCAGTTGTTGCTTGAGCTTGTCGGCTTCCGCTTTTGTCTTAACCAGAATATGCCGCGCTGATGCTACAGCCATATTAAAATACCTTCGTTAACCGAGTAAACTTTTTTACAGCATTCTGACTTTAAAGCGGCGGCCTTTGATCTTGCCGTCCACCAGTCGACTGTGGGCTTTACGGGCTTCTTCCCGTTTTACGGCTACATAGGCAGCATAGTCATAGATATTAATTTTACCTACCACGCTGCCATCAATGCCGGCTTCACCGGTCAGTGCGCCGAGAATATCTCCCGGACGTATCTTATCCTTTCGACCACCGGCGATGCAGAGAGTTCGCATGACCGGTTTGACCGGCTCATCGGTGCTGGTCTTTTTCAGGCGGCTGAGGGATTCGGTCTGCAGCATTTGCGACAGGTATTCACTGATGGTATCCAGCTTATACTGTTCGGAATCACGGTAGAGGCTGATTGCCATGCCCTCTTTACCGGCACGGCCGGTACGTCCGATACGGTGTACATAGATTTCCGGATCACGGGGCAGGTCGTAATTGATGACCAGCGACAGGTCGCTGATATCCAGTCCACGGGCGGCTACATCGGTGGCGATGAGGATCGTATTACTGCGGTTGGCAAACTGTACCAGTACCTGATCGCGATCACGCTGGTCCAGATCGCCGTGCAGGGCTGCGGCGAAGTAGCCCAGGTTGCGCAGGTGGTCTGATACTTCCCGGCACTGATCTTTAGTGTTGCAGAAAATGACAGTGGATTCCGGGCTAAAATGACTCAGCACCCGAGCCAGCGCTTCTGGCTTTTTTGTTTTCTCAAGTGCGTAGAAAGATTGCTCTATCTGACTCGTGCTGTGTACCGCTTCAACGGTAATTTCGACCGGATCGACCTGCAGGTCTGAACTGAGTTTTTTAATGCCATCAGGGTAGGTGGCTGAAAACAGCAGGGTTTGACGTTTTTTGGGTGTATTTCTGATGACACCATCGATCTGCTCATAAAAGCCCATATCGAGCATACGATCCGCTTCATCGAGAACCACGGTGCTGCAGCGGGACAGATCCAGCTTACCTTTACGAATCAGATCCTGAATACGGCCAGGGGTGCCGACGATGATATGGGCACCATGTTCCAGTGAGCCGATCTGTGGTCCCACCGACTGACCGCCACAGAGCGTGACCAGCTTGAGGTTGTTTTTGAATCGCGCCAGACGGCGAATTTCCTGAGCAACCTGGGTGCTGAGTTCCCGGGTGGGACAAAGTACCAGTGCCTGGGTGCCGAAATCCCGCTGATTGATTTTCAACAGCAGGCCGATGCCAAAGGCGGCGGTTTTACCGCTACCGGTTTTCGCCTTGGCGATAATATCTTTATCGGCCAGGGCGTGGGGCAGGCTGCGTGCCTGGATCGGGGTCATCTCCTTGTAGCCAAGGTCAGCCAGGTTGCTGAGCATAGTAGGCGGCAGGTTCAGGGAGGAAAAAGAGGTATCAGACACGGTGTACTCGGGATCAGGATTTAATTGGCCGCCAGTATACCTGAAACGGGCGGTTATCGCTGCTTTGCTAAGCGTTGGATTAAAGAGAACTGGCTGGGGGCCGATAGGGTTAGGGCAGTAGAGTATCACGTGCTGTGGAGTAGGGTTGTTCTGAGTTGGGGGATTCAGATCAATGAAAGGGGACGTGTATATCGACGTCGCTTGTGTGGCGTGATGAGTATTGCCACAGATGGCGTTGATAGCACGTAAAAACAGGCTGTTAGCTGAGGTATCATCCGGTGACGGATGGCTGGCTACGCAACCGGACGAGTCCATGACCCGTATTATTATTGTGCTGTATTTTCTAGCCTCGCAGTCGGCGGTGGCTGCTGCGCCTTCCTTATACTATCTTCAGTGGGTAGAGCTGATTTCTCAGAGTGCGTCGCAACTGAGTCAGCAGGAGAAGGTCTTTCAGGTTGATCAATATATCAATAGTGCGACTTACCGGTCTGACCGGCAGTTATTCGGCGTTGAGGATCACTGGTCTGCACCGGCTGAATTTATCCGCCGGGGGCAGGGGGATTGTGAAGACTTTGCTATCGCCAAGTTTTTTACCCTGTTATCGATGGGGGTGGCTGAATCACAGTTACAGCTGGTCTTCGGTCAGCTTACCGATGGCAGCAAGCATATGCTGGTGGCTTATCAGCCGCACGCCGATCGTGAACCGCTGCTGCTAGATAATTTAACCCTACGGCCGACACCTGCGTCTATACGGCAGGATTTTATGCCGCTATATAGCTTTAATCGTTCTCAGTTCTGGCTCAAAGATGGCTGGCAAAACGGCGCTCCTCTCGCGGTAACCGTCAACAATAGCCAATGGCAGCGGGTACTGAAGAACTGGAATTCGGCACAGTTAGCGAGCCGCTAGAGCTGTGCAGTGGCGGGGACCAGAAATCCGCTGATATCGCCATCCAGTTTAAGTGAAAGGAGTTCATCGGCGCGGGTTTTACCCCGGGTGATTGCGGCGATAGGAATATTCCTCTGCATAGCCTGCTTACAAAAGCGAAAACCTGAATAGACCATCAGCGACGATCCTACTACCAGCAATGCATCGGACTTCTGGAGGTTGTCCAGGGCGCTAAATACCCGCTCTTTCGGTACGTTATCGCCGAAAAACACTACATTTGGCTTAAGCAGGCCGCCGCAGTCGGGGCAGCAGGTGACCTTGAAACCGCTGAAATCGATGCCCTCCAGGTCGGCATCGCCGTCCGGTGCTGCCGTAGCGGTGTATTGGGCAAACGCCGGGTTCTCATCGGCCATCTGCTGGTGAATCTGGTTGCGGTCATGGAGCCGGTTGCAATCCATACAGATGACCTGATCCGAGCGCCCGTGCAGATCAATCACCTGTTGTTGTCCTGCCTGCTGATGTAGCCGGTC
>JAIBCZ010000263.1 GCA_024679645.1 Amphritea sp. | reverse complement strand
GAAGGGGTCAGTGCTTCGACACGAAGCGTGAGCATCGGTGTCGTATTAGAAGGCCTTAAGCCAAACCAGCCGTCAGGATACTCAACTCTGAGTCCGTCAATCGAATAGACTTTTGCCGGTGAGAAGTCGAGCTGTCGAAACTGTTCAATTATTTCAAACTTGCCCTCATCACTGACGGGGATATGAATCATGGGTGTAGAGGGAAGTGGCGCAAAGGGGTGAAAAAGCTCGGCGACTGTCTGATCGGTACGGCTCAACAGTTCAAGCAGTCGTACGGCAGCGTACAAACCATCATCAAAGCCATACCATTGTTCAGCAAAAAACAGATGGCCGCTGAATTCGCCCCCAAACAGAGCGCAGGTTTGCTGCATTCTGTTTTTGATCATTGAATGACCGCAACACCACATATCCGATTGCCCGCCCAGTTGATCAATTAACCGGGGAAGCGTGATAGAGCACTTAACATCGTAGACGATCTTAGATCCTGGATGACGTTGAAGCAGGTCTTGTACAAACAAGCAGATCAGTTGATCGGGGGTGATAAGCTGGCCTTGATTGTCGACTACGACCAGTCGGTCACCATCGCCGTCCAGTGCCAGGCCAATATCTGCGCCTGATTGCTGTACTTCGGTAACCAGATCTACCAGATTTTCTGCTTTTTCCGGGTCAGGGTGGTGGTTAGGAAAATGGCCGTCTACATCGCAATAAAGAGGGATTACCTGACAACCAAAGGCCTTGAGCAGCGGGGTAATCCAGGGGCCGGGAATGCCATTTCCGCAATCTACAACGACCTTAAGGTTGCGCTGTAATATTCGATTTTCAAGCACCCTATCGTGATACAGGGCTGAAATATCCTGCTGGGTCAGGGTTCCGCTGCCTTCTGTCAGTGCTCCGGAGGTGATGCGATGATAAAGCCCGGTGATTTCATCACCTGACAATGTATGCCCCCCCAGCATGATCTTACAACCGTTATAATCGGCGGGGTTGTGACTGCCGGTTATCATTACACCCGATCCGGTCTCTAAGGCATGCGTGGCAAAATAGAGGGCTGGCGTCGGCACCATGCCCAGATCAATAACGGACGCGCCACTTTGTAATAACCCCGCTATGAGTGCTGCACTAAGAGCAGGGCTCGATAGCCTGCCATCATAACCGACACAGATTGACGATTGGTGGCGGTTAAGGGCCTCGCTGCCGATTGCTTGACCAATCAGTTTAGCTGTTTCGTCATTGAGATTCTGAGGGTAAGTTCCCCGAATATCATAAGCGCGAAAAATAGCGGGATTGATACTCACCGATTAAGCTCTTCCTTTAATTAGTGCGGTTAATTTATGACCAAAAGTATTTTTTCAGTGGCGGCCAGAGGAGCCGAAGCCGCCTTCGCCCCGGTCGCTATCACTAAACTCCTCAACAACTTCAAACTCAGCCTGAATGACCGGCACCAGAACTAGCTGAGCAATACGCTCGCCGGGGGTAACGGTAAAAGTAGTGTCGCCACGATTCCAGCAAGAGACCATTAGCTGACCTTGGTAATCGGAGTCGATCAGGCCGACCAGATTACCCAGCACGATGCCATGCTTATGACCCAGCCCTGAACGGGGTAGGATCATAGCGCAGAGCCCCGGGTCTTCAATATGGATAGCAATGCCAGTAGGCAGTAGTTCGGTCTGCCCCGGTTCGAGAGTGACAGCTTGATCAAGACAGGCTCTGAGGTCCAGCCCCGCTGAGCCTGCTGTAGCATAGTGAGGAAGCGGGTACTCAGTGCCGATACGCTGATCTAATACTTTGACCTGAAGTTTCTGCATGCCCTAGTCGTCCTGCTTCTGCTCAGCGGCCGCAATGATTTTAATTAGCTTGTGTGCCAACTGGCGTTTGCTGCTTAATGGCAGCTGTGTTTCGCCCTCATGGCTAACAACGGTAACGGCATTATCATCGCTGTTAAATCCGATATCGCTGCGGGATACATCATTGGCGATAATAAGATCCAGTTTTTTTCGCTCAAGCTTTCCCTGGGCATAACTGATTACATCGCGGGTTTCGGCGGCAAAGCCGACGGTAAAGGGCTTGTTTTGTTGAGCAGCGACGCTCGCGACGATGTCGGGATTTTTGATCAGGTGTAGCTCCATGATCTCTTCGTTGCCTTTCTTCATTTTATGCTCGGCTACCGATACCGGACGGTAATCTGCTACGGCGGCTGAGGCAATAAAGATATCGCACTGATCAATAGTCTGCAGGGAGGCGTCAAGCATGTCCTCAGCGCTCTGTACCATGATGCGTTTGCAACGTGGTGGAGCGGGTAAATTGACCGGGCCACTAATAAGCGTCACTTGTGCGCCTGCATCTACAGCCGCTTCTGCCAGTGCATAGCCCATTTTTCCTGAGCTGTGGTTGCTGATATACCGGACCGGATCTAATGCTTCGCGAGTGGGGCCTGCGGTGATAAAAACCTGCTTGCCGCTGAGCAATCCCCGGTCAAACAGAGCGGCGGTCTGTTCTGCGATCTCGAGAGGTTCCAGCATCCGGCCAGGGCCTGTATCACCGCAAGCTTGCTCGCCAACACCCGGACCCAAAAGGCAAACGCCTTTGCTCTGCAAACTGGCTGCGTTGTTTTGGGTTTGCGGATCGCGCCACATAGCCTGGTTCATCGCTGGAGCCAGCACGATAGGTGCTTCGGTTGCCAGGCAAAGGGTGGTTAGTAAATCATTGCCCTGTCCGCTATCCATACGTGCCATGAAGTCTGCGCTGGCAGGAGCGATAAGTACCATATCGGCCCATTTTGCCAGTTCAATGTGACCCATACCGGCTTCTGCTTCCGGGTCTAGCAAATGTAGATGGACCGGGTTTCCGGACAAGGCTTGCATGGTCAGCGGAGTGATGAATTCTGTTGCGGCAGGTGTCATAACGATCTGGACATCAGCCCCTGCGCCTTTTAGAAGTCGAGTCAGTTCGGCACTTTTATAAGCAGCGATGCCGCCGGTGATTCCTAAAAGGATCTGTCTGTTAGTAAGTCTCTGCATACAAGGTAACTGTTATATCTGCAGTAATTCGGGAGGCATAAGATACCACTATCTATGATTGAGTTACATTCCTGAAGTTGGTCTACACTAACTTCGTATGAACGATTGCTAGGT
>JAIBCZ010000017.1 GCA_024679645.1 Amphritea sp. | reverse complement strand
TACCCCCTAAGAGTCAGGGAGCGCTCAGACAGTTCTTTTATCTTAGATATGATCGGATTGATTTCCATACTCGGCTTCAATTTGCTATAAATCAGGGTAAATATTCGTAACTTGCGATTGTAACGAATTTACCAGCATCATAAAATCCTATTAGCCTTACAATGCTTAAAAATAAACCATTTTTTAAGGCCGGATTCATAAAAAGGTATCAACATGGAAAAGCCAACTGTCTCAGTCGACATACTGGGCCAAGAATTTAAGATAAGTTGTCCTAAAGGACACGAATCTGAACTGCAAGATGCGGCAGAATATCTTAATAATCAAATGCGCGAAATTAAAGCCAGCGGTAAAATTATCGGCATGGAAAAAATAGCCATCATCGCAGCCTTAAACATTACTCACGATATGTTATCGAGCAGAAAATATACACGTAAAAATGAACAACAATTGAGAGAATTAACTTCTCAACTCGATACTGCGTTAACGAATAAATCTAAAGTAGGCTAATTTTAAGCTAACTCATTGATCAGCCTTTAAGCAGGCTTGTTTATAAAGCATCCAATTAGCATTTTTTATGGTTTAGATTGTTTTTAAAATGCGATTTCACGGATGTTTTTTTATTTTTTTTACATTATACTCTGCCCGTTTCCTGGGTTGTACGAATCGGCTTAACGCCCTTGAGCCTATGAGTATACTCCTGGAAAGAGTCTGTGGATTTGGTGTGCATGTCCGTGCGTCGGAAAGCCTTAAAAGTCTCGATTCTTTCCTCCTTGAACCACTGGGTTCAAGGCCTATAGTCGGTGCGGCAACTTGGGAAACCCTATCATGATAAGCCGAAGCCAATTACGCTCTCAATTAAGACACGCTCGAAAAGCTCTTTCGCCTTCCCAACAAGACACTGCCGCAACAAATTTACATCAACAACTCCTGCAAACCACCTTATCCCCTTTGGCGCACTTAACCTTAGATAGCAAGGTGGCACTCTATTTGGCGAACGACGGGGAAATATCACCTCATATTATCTGCCAGTGGTTATGGTCAAAAAACATTAAAACCTATCTACCTTGTATCAAAGGTGAAACCTTGGTTTTTGCTCATTACCATGAGCATTGCCAGTGGCAACAGAACCAATTTAATATTGCAGAACCTATTGACCAAGCACCGATATCCGGCAATGCGTTAGATTTGGTCTTTATGCCTTTAGTTGGTTTTGATGTCGCAGGAGGACGCCTTGGAATGGGTGGCGGTTTTTATGATAAAACGTTTGCTGACAGATCAACTTATCTAATTGGACTTGCGCACGATTGTCAGCGAGTAGAACAACTTCCTATTGAAAGTTGGGATGTTCCACTTGATGCGATCGCGACAGATTCATTGTTTGTAAAAACCAGCGGTTGATCATTAATAGGGCAAAGCTAAACACCAGCCTTGCCCTTATCATTAATCTAAGGTCAATCGCATATCTACCATTCCTAGCTCACGACTCGCAAACTGGACACTATAAATAGCGACTTTTTCTTTAGCTAATAATGCTAACCATTTACTAATTTCTGCATAGGAGGTGTTCTCAACCCAAACCTGCAGTCGACTATCACCATCAAGGTTCATTCGTTGGGCAACTAATTTCTGCTTACGCATAGTACGGCTCACAAGCGCTTGAAGAACCTGTCCACTCCTGTCTTCTAAACTCACACCCGCATCACCTTGACTTGCTGTCAAAATAGCCGCGTTTTCAACCAGCAAGTAATAGGTTTTAAGATTGGCATTTACCCTGTTCTGAGCAGTCTCTCTCTGATCATGAATAGGCAACCAAAGTGCGCTATATACCAAATAAATAAAAACAAAAACGCCCATCAGCAAGACTAATTTCTGTTCTCTTGTCGATAATGCTTGATACTTCTGCAGTAAAGGAAATAACAAGCTGCTATTACGTATTTGAGCCTCTAACCATGCCATTAGTTTGACTCCTCTTTTAATTTAATAGAGGCCACATAAAAATCCCCTCTTTTGGCAACTTGCTCAAATACTACCTGAAAGGGCTGTTGCTCTAATTCAGCTTGAATAGAGTCCAGCAGGATAACCACATCCTTCTTATGCTCAGTCAGACGCTTAGCCTTCTCAAGCACCATTTCAGCAACCTGTACGTGACGGGAAGGCGGCTCATCGAAGGTCGAGGCTACCACTTCGCCACGAACGGTCCGCTGCATTTCGGTTACTTCCTCAGGACGCTCATCAATCAGCAATACGATCAGGTGAACTTCCGGGTTGTTACGGGTAATCGAGTTAGCGATGTTCTGCAACATCAGTGTCTTACCCGCTTTAGGCGGCGACACCAGCAACGCACGCTGGCCTTTACCCATTGGGCAGACCAGATCGATAACACGGGCAGTCAGATCTTCTGTACTACCGTTACCCTGTTCCATTTTCAACCGATCCTGTGCAAACAGCGGTGTCAGGTTTTCAAACAGAATCTTATTCTTAGCATTTTCCGGCTTATCAAAGTTGATCTGATCAACTTTTAACAACGCAAAGTAACGCTCGCTGTCTTTCGGCGGTCGAATCTTACCGGAGATAGTGTCACCGGTACGCAGATTAAACCGGCGAATCTGACTCGGTGATACGTATATATCATCAGGGCCCGCAAGGTATGAGCCTTCCGCTGACCGCAGAAAGCCAAAGCCATCCTGCAGGATTTCCAATACGCCATCACCATAGATGTCTTCGCCACCTTTAGCATGACGCTTAAGGATGGAAAAAATGACATCTTGTTTACGGGAACGACCGAGGTTATCAAGCCCCATCTCTTTTGCTATTTTTAGCAGTTCGGGAACGCTTTTCTTTTTAAGTTCAGTAAGATTCATAGGTATATGTGTAGGAAGACAGGTCAAGGCCTTGAGCGGAACAGCTAGCACCGTTCAGGTCAGATTGATTTGAATAAGGAAACCAGGTTTCTGGCACAGAAATAGATATTTGGAAAAGACACTATAATGCGTTGATCAAAAAGAGTCCAGTAAATCAGGGAGCAAACCGTGATCTCGGTCACTCCCTATCATTTTAGTATCGTTTAGATGCTATCTTCGATAAATGCCGCCAACTGAGACTTAGACAACGCCCCGACCTTGGTCGCTTCAACCGCGCCATCTTTAAACAACATCAGCGTAGGAATACCACGGATACCAAACTTTGGTGGCGTTTCATTATTCTCATCGATATTCAGCTTACAGACCTTCAGCTTGCCATCGTAGTCTTTAGCGATCTCTTCCAGAACCGGCGCAATCATTTTACAAGGACCACACCACTCCGCCCAGTAATCAACCAACACCGGCCCTTCCGCTTTCAACACATCATCTTCGAAGGAGGTATCAGTCACGTTAACAATATTTTCACTCATAAAAAGCCTCTGCCGTGAGATTCACTCAAAATTAATAACCACCGATCATACCACTGTCTTTAAAGAGTTGTGAATACCGGAACGCATTGAACAACATTTATACGCTTTGAACAGCTCTGCAGTGAGACAATAACAGTAATACAGAGCAGTCCTGAAACCCGCTGCCAGTAATACTTTGATATCACAAAGCCGGACTCTGATCGGTCATCATTATCTGGTAAGCTAAGCCAAACAACACCTTGAACCCTATCCATTATGAATCAAGAAACTGTCAGTTTAAATCCTTCAGAACCCTCTCTGCTAGCCGCGATCGACCTGGGCTCGAACAGCTTTCATATTGTCGTCGCAAAACTGGTTCAGGGGGAACTTCAACCCATCGACCTGCTATCAGATAAAGTTCAGCTGGCTGCCGGCCTTGATGAGAACCGGATGTTAACTCCGGAAGCCCGGCAACGGGGGCTTGATTGTCTGGAGCGATTCGCCCAACGGGTGCGGGACATCCCAGAGCAGCAAATCAGAATTGTAGGCACCAACGCGCTACGTGAAGCCGGTAACAGCGCTGAGTTTATCCGCGACGCAGAAAAGCTGATGGGCTGTTCAATTGAAGTGATTGCCGGAATTGAGGAAGCTCGATTAATCTACCTGGGAGTATCCCATACTCTGGCAGGTGACAATGGCCGCAGGCTGGTTATCGACATCGGCGGCGGCAGTACCGAATTTGTGATCGGCGAACGCTTCGAACCCCTCGAGCTGGAAAGCCTTGAAATGGGCTGTGTTAGTTTCAACAAACGTTATTTTGCCGATGGCGTTATCAATGATAAAAATTTCCAGTTAGCTGTTTTTGGTGCGCTACGGGAACTGCTCAGCATTAAGCGCAAGTATCGCCAATTAGGGTGGGAGGACTGCGTTGGCTCCTCCGGTACCATCAAGGCGGTCCGTAATGCCTGTATTGCCCTGGGCTATTCTACTGACAAAATCACCGCTTCCGCATTACAGCAACTGAAAGAAAAGCTGCTTAGTTACAACCACGTGGACGAGATCGATATTGAAGGCCTAAAAGATCAGCGACGCGCCGTTTTCCCTGCGGGCATCGCCATTTTGTCCGCTGCGTTTGAGTCTTTGGGTATTAAGGAGATGAGTTTCTCAGAAGGCGCTCTGCGGGAGGGGCTACTCTACGATATGGCGGGACGCCTGCGTCATGAAGATGTACGCGAGCGCAGTATCAACGCAATGATGCAGCGCTATCACGTTGATCCGGAGCAGGCGATGCGAATCGAACAAACCGCACTCATAGCACTCACTCAAGTGCGGGATAACTGGCACCTTGAAGATAACGAATACCATAATATGCTCAGCTGGGCCGCCCGTTGTTGCGAATGCGGCCTGACAATCGCCCACAGCCAATACCACAAACACAGCGCCTATCTGTTACTCAACTCCGATCTGCCGGGCTTTACCAAGCGGCAGCAGATTCAACTGGCAGGCATGGTCCGGGACCACCGGCGCAAGCTCTCTCATTCAGGTTTTGAGCAGATGTCTGAACGTGAAAGTAAACATTTTAGCCGTCTGACCATTCTTCTCAGACTCGCCTTCGTTCTGCACCGTAATCGCAGCCGTGAACGCCTGCCAGCGTTCTACCTGACCGCCGATAAGCAAACTCTCTCGCTAAGCTTTCCGGACAACTGGCTCAGTCACCAGCCTCTGACCCGGACCGACCTGGAACACGAAGCGGTATATCTCGAAAATGCGGGGTATTCACTGACGTTTAAGTAGCTCGTGGCTCGTGGCTCGTGGCTCGTGGCTCGTGAAAAAAATTATCAGCTTCTGCTTACCCCAATAAAAGCTTTTCTTCTTTCTTTTCGAGTAACGAGCCAGTCGCGTTCTTTGTGACGTTCGAGCGACGAACAACGGCTCTTATAGCCCTTTGTAACGTCTAGCAACTAACGACTGCCCTAACGCAAAAAGGCTCCCGAAGGAGCCTTTTTTTGTGCAAGTCGCGGTTAAGCTTGTGGACCTGCAGCGATGATCGCTTCTGCTACACCTTCAAACTTCGTAAAGTTAGTCGTGAACTGACCGATCAGATCATTCGCAGTGGCATCGTATGCACCTTTGTCTGCCCAGGTATCGCGCGGATTCAGCAGTGCAGAATCAACACCCGGTACAGCGGTAGGAACAGTCAGGTTGATACCTTCCAGATACTGAGTTGGAACATCGATCAGCGCACCGCTCTGAATGGCTGCGATAATGCCACGAGTGGTCGGAATGTTGAAACGAGAACCGGTACCGTATGAACCACCTGTCCAGCCTGTATTTACCAGGTATACCTGGCTATCAAACTCTTCAATTCGCTTGATCAACAGGTCAGCATATTCGCTGGCTGGACGCGGGAAGAAAGGCGCTCCGAAGCAGGTAGAGAAGGTAGATTTGATACCTCCGCCCGAGCCCATCTCAGTAGAACCAACCAACGCAGTGTAACCGGACAAGAAGTGGTATGCAGCAGCCTCTTTTGACAGGATAGACACTGGCGGTAAAACACCCGTCAGATCACAGGTCAGGAAGACGATCGCTTTAGGCTCGCCGCCTTTGTTCTCTTCAGTACGTTTTTCAACGTGCTCCAGAGGATAGGCGCAACGACCGTTTTCGGTCAGTGTAGTATCGCAGTAATCAGCTGTGCGAGCTTCGTTCAGCGTAACGTTCTCTACGATCGCGCCGAAACGGATAGCATCCCAGATAATAGGTTCGTTCTTCTGACTCAGGTCGATAGTCTTGGCATAGCAACCACCTTCCAGGTTAAAGACAACACCTTTACCCCAGCCGTGCTCATCATCACCGATCAGGTAACGATCCGGATCAGCAGACAAGGTCGTTTTACCGGTACCAGACAGACCGAAGAACAACGTAGTATCGCCATCTTCGCCAACGTTAGCCGAGCAGTGCATCGGCAGAACATCTTTCTCAGGCAGCAGGAAGTTCTGCACAGAGAACATCGCTTTTTTCATTTCACCGGCATAACGCATGCCTGCCAGCAGTACTTTGCGCTTCGCAAAGTTGATGATCACACAGCCATCGCTGTTAGTACCATCACGCTCAGGCTCACATTCAAAGCCTGCAGCGTTAAAAATCTGCCACTCTTCTTTCGCCTTCGGATTAAACTCTTCCGGACGAATAAACAGGTTCTGGCCAAACAGGTTCTGCCATGCAGTTTCTGTCGCCATCTCTACCGGCAGGTATTGATTAGTATCAGAACCAACATGAACATGGGATACGAAGTGCTCGCGAGCAGCCAGATATTCTTCAACCCGAGCCCAGAGCGCATCAAACTTATCGGCATCAAACGGACGGTTGATGGGTCCCCAGTGAATCGCATCTGAGGTGCTGGCTTCGTCAACGATAAAACGATCCATAGGAGAACGGCCTGTACGCTTACCGGTTATAACAACCAATGCACCAGTATCAGCCAGAGTTCCTTCACCACGCTGAATGGCTTTTTCAACTAGTTGAGCCGGGCTCAAATTTACGTGTACAGTGTTCACGGTTTCTTTGCTCATTGCTTGATTCCCTTGGCGTCTAGCCAAAAAAAATTATTTACCTGATTTATGCAGCCTGACCCTTGTTTTGTTTGGAATTCCTGCCGGAAAGCCAACGGGGCCGTTATTATAAGGAGGCGTATTATGTCAAAAAATCGCACAAAACACCATCAATTGAGAATGCTTCGTAACTAGCATAAAAATACACAAAAAACGTTCTAATATTAAGTGCTTAGATAGCTTTTATCATCTACGCTCAACTCAATCTTAGAACTAAGTTATTAATTTAATTTTGTATTAATGTAGCTGATCAGACCCTTTGATATTAGCGCTATCAGAGAACATCAGGGTGATGTCAGCCTGATCAAAGCTATACCGTTCATTGCAGAACTGACAATTAACGTCGATGCTCCCTTCTTCCCGAACTATCTCTTCAAGCTCGTCCTGCGTTAAGTAGCGCAAGGCATCCGCGGTTCGCTTGCGGGAACAATCGCAATTGAATTGCAACAGCTCCGGATCATACAAACGACAGTCTTCTTCATGAAACAGGCGGTGTAAAATAGTCGCATTATCCAGTCCCAGCAGCTCTTCATCGGTCAGCGTAGACGCAAGAAAGCTAAAATGCTCCCAATCAGCCTGAGAATCACCTTTAGCCGGCATCACCTGCAGCAGGAAACCCGCTGCCCGTTGCTCATCAGCAACCAGATGAATCTGGGTTGGCAGTTGTTCCGAACGGCTAAAATAAGCCTCCAAGCAATTACTTAACTGTTTGCCTTCCAGAGGGACCACTCCCTGATAACGCTTACCCTGATCGGGCTCGATGGTAATAACCAGTTGGCCACCACTTAACAGCTCACAAAATTCGGCTTGTTCGGGCAACTCTCCTTCAAAGCGCGCGATCGCTCGCAGGTCGCGCTGATGGTTACACTCCGCCATCAGTACTTTCACCTGATTTTCACTCTGGGCCTGAAGTAACAACCGGCCATCAAACTTTAGGGTGGCGCTTAGCAGGCTAACAGCCGCCATCATCTCGCCCAGTAATTTGTTAATCAGCGCAGGATACTGGTGGTGCTCTATCGCCTGTTGATAGCTCTGTTCCAATCCGGTCAGTACACTGCGGATATCCGCTTGTTCGAAAAGAACCCTTTGAAGCTGGTCGGCACTGCTCATATTGATCTCTGAAATTTTGTCTTTGAATGGCTATCCGGTAGCGACAACTCGTTGCAATAATTGAGTTCTCCGGAAAACCGAAATTTTATCATAACGCTTGTCGGGCTAGCGATCCTTAAACTGCATAATCTTACGCCGATCTTTCTTGTTCGGGCGATGCTCAGGCCCTAAATTCCCCCGCATCACTTTACGTTGTGCGGCACCCTCTTCCCGTTTCTTGATACTCGCTTCGGTTTCCTGATAAAGCAGTTGCGCCTCCGGTGCTCCGCGCCGTTGATCGGATACCGCCTGGATTATCACGATTTTCTCATCGTATCCTTGCCGAATAATCAGCGTTGCGCCAATTTCAACATGTCGGCTGCACTTGCCCCGCTGGCCTTCATAATGAACTTTACCACCTTCAACCGCTTGCTTAGCGGCCCCCCGGGTTTTAAAAAACCGGGCTGCCCAAAGCCATTTATCCAGACGCACTTTCTTTTCCGCCGGCGGCCTGTCCTGATGATGTTCCTGTTTCGGTTTATTCATCTACTTTTTAATTATCTCATCGAAGTGTTCTATCGCATTGAAGTCACTGATATCCCGCCCTGGCTTCTGACTATCGGGCTGAATAATACTCAGCAAATACGCAACCCCATACTTCCTGGCTGACGCTAATACAGCCAGACTATCATCAACGAGCAACGTTCGCGCCGGATCAAAAGGCTCCTCTTCCTGAAGCCTATGCCAGAACCCCTGATGCTCTTTCGCTACCTGATAGTCATGGGAACTGATGATCCGGTCAACTAATCGATCAAGGCCGGTCTCTTCCAGTTTCAATGTCAGGCTATCCCGGTGAGCATTGGTCACAATGACCCGTCGAATACCCTCCCCTTGCAGATGTTCAAGGAAATCGTGAACATGGGGCCGAAAAGCGATTCGATCCCGGATCTCAGTTTTCAACGCTGTAATATCCACATCAAGTTCGCGGGACCAATAATCCAGGCAATACCAGTTCAGAGTCCCTTGCTCTTGCATAATCCGCTCATGCAACCAGCGGGTTGCTTCTGCCTTGTCGATACTGTGTAGCTCAGCATAGCGAACCGGCAGATGCTCTAGCCAGAAAAAAGTATCAAAGTGTAGATCCAGTAGGGTGCCATCCATATCCAGAAGCACCGTATCAATATTTTGCCAATCCATATAAAAAGCCAGCGCCTCAGGTTAAGATTAAGAAGCCTGCTCACAGACTCCTTAACGACATTGAATGCCGAGGAACGGATCAGTATGCCTGTAAAACCGGATATTTTGAAGATAACACCCGCCACTAAAAGCCGACTGTTTCAGGTTGAAGAGATCGAACTGCGCTTTTCTAACGGCGTGGAACGCACCTACGAGCGTCTGGCCAATAAAGGCCGGGGCGCAGTCATGATCGCCGCCATCGATGAAGCACAAAACGTACTGCTAATTAAGGAGTATGCTGTAGGCCTCGAAGACTATCTGCTTACTCTGCCTAAAGGTCTGATCGATCCAGGCGAAGATGCCTTCCTGGCGGCTAACAGAGAGCTTAAGGAGGAGGCTGGTTTCGGTGCCGAGCATCTCACTTTCATCAAGCAGATGACGTCAGCGCCCAATTACATGGGTCACAAAATCACAGCAGTGCTGGCACAGGGACTATTCCCCTGCCGCTTGCAAGGCGACGAGCCGGAAGAGATGGAAGTCGTTCGCTGGCCCATAAACCAGTTGGATAAGCTGTTTAGCCGGGATGATTTTTCCGAAGCCAGAGCGATTGCAGCCCTCTATATGGTCAGAGAACAGCTCCAGAATAACGAATAAAGGCCTTCTCAATGAATCAGCAGACACTCTATTCTTCGGTTCTGGATCTTGCCCAGCAAGCGGGCGAAGCCATTATGCAGGTTTACCGCCGGGACGATCACGGAGTTCAGGAAAAAGCAGACAAATCTCCCCTCACTGAAGCCGACCTTGCGGCCCATCAGATAATTAAAGAGGGTCTGGCCCAACTCACTCCTGAGCTACCACAGCTCAGCGAAGAAGATACAGAGATACCCTACTCAGGCAGGCAGCACTGGGAAAGCTTCTGGCTCATTGATCCATTGGATGGGACTAAAGAGTTTATCCGTCGCAACGACGAATTCACCGTTAATATCGCTTTAATTCATAACGGCCAGCCTGTCTTTGGCGTGATCTGTCTGCCAGTGTCCGGCATCTGTTATATCGGCGGCCAGCAGATGCCCCCGGTTAAGCAGGTACCTGGGCAGCCGCCCCAGCCACTTAAGTGTCGATCGCTGCAACAACCGGTCAAAGTACTCGCCAGTCGACGCCATAAAAATGACAGAGATCTGCCAATGCTGGAAAAATTAGCTCAGCACTTTGGTCCACTACAGATCGACAACTACGGCAGCTCACTGAAGATGTGCGTTATCGCAGAAGGCTCAGCAGATCTCTATCCTCGCCTCTATCCCACCTGCGAATGGGACACTGCAGCAGCGCA
Source organism: Amphritea sp. (assembly GCA_024679645.1). Lineage (GTDB taxonomy): Bacteria > Pseudomonadota > Gammaproteobacteria > Pseudomonadales > Balneatricaceae > Amphritea. The sequence goes on along the minus strand of JAIBCZ010000017.1, from coordinate 8,129 downwards.
GGCAATTCTGGAAGCCGCTGGCGGATTGATGTTGAGTGGCGATGACCTTCAGCCATTGCGATACAACAAGCCCAGCCTGCTGAACCCTGACTTCTTTGCTGTGGGTGATCCGGGCTTCCCCCGGGAGCTTTTGGAAATAGCGCCCACCCGCTGATTCTGATCGATCAGAGCTACGGCGCCTTACATGCCCGCGCGCCAACACGAACAGTCTCTTCGACTTTTCGCTGTACTGCTGGGTCAGTAATAGTGCCCTGCATAATACGCTCAACATCTTTATCACTGAAATTCTTATGCACATAATCCGACAGACAGCTACACTGCGCTTCGGTTGCTGTTCCTCCCGCCATGCACCCCTCTTTAAATGGAGTCCAGGTGGTTGACGTCAGATATTGAGTTTTTACTGTAAATACCACCAGTAATACAGCTGCAATCCAAAGAAAAACTTTACCCATAGCCGCTATTCGCCTGCTGTCTAATTATGATCGGGAGGTCGATTCTAACAGCTCTAATCCATCTGTCAGCAAACTTTAGTCTGATATAAATAGACCCACCCTGGATTTCTCCATTCGAAATAAGGGGTTTTATGGGCAATGAAAACGTCTTTTAAGGATGCTATGATTCTGCTCAAACAGGCCTTGGGAGGTCTGCAACGCTTGAAAAATTACAACAATGACCCAATTTATATTACAGATTCACTATCTATGCTGAACCTGACACTAAAAGGTAACTACTTATGAGCTTTGAACTACCAGCACTGCCATTCGCCAAAGATGCACTGGAACCTCACATCTCTGCGGAAACTCTGGACTTCCACCACGGCAAACATCACAACACTTATGTTGTTAAGCTGAATGGACTGGTACCAGGAACTGAATACGAAAATAAGTCTCTTGAAGAGATCATCATGTCAGCGCCAGCTGGCGGCGTATTCAACAACGCAGCTCAGATCTGGAACCACACGTTCTATTGGAACTGCCTGTCACCAAACGGTGGCGGTGAGCCAACGGGCGCAGCTGCAGACGCAATCAACGCTAAATGGGGCTCTTTCGCAGCATTCCAGGAAGAGTTGAACGACAAAGCCGTTAACAACTTCGGTTCTAGCTGGACCTGGTTGGTTAAGAATGCTGATGGCTCACTGGAAATCGTTAACACTAGCAACGCTGGTACTCCGATGACTAATGGCCAGACTGCTCTGATGACTGTCGATCTGTGGGAACACGCTTACTATATCGATTACCGTAACGTGCGTCCTGACTACCTGAAAGGTTTCTGGGCACTGGTTAACTGGGACTTTGTTAACCAGAACCTTGCTGCTTAATGACTGATTTTATCAGACGAAAAAAGACACCTTAGGGTGTCTTTTTTTTGCTCCGGAGAAAAATAGTTTACACTAGGCAGATGATATGGATTTCATAAAATCGGTTACGGAACTTATAACAGATCATGCAACGAAATTTCTTCCCGTTTATTACAACCGGCTGGCTCCTGCTTACCTTAATTATGGTTGGGCTGAGTCTGTACGCCGATTACACTAATCTGAAGAAAAGCGTCAGTAACGATGCACAATTCGTCTACGCGTCTGTTTATGAAAAAGCCTATATCAACGAAGTACTGCTACAGAGCTTCAGCGTTCTAGTCTCCTCATTACCCAACGACCATGAAGCGATCCGCAGCTTTGCCAACGAAATGCGCAAACGATATCCACATATCGAACGACTGCAGATACAGCAACAACAAGTACCCTTCACTACCAATTACGGTAAGGCGACAGGTTATAACTTAGACCCCACCAGCGATGAGTTCAGCGCCCGCTTCCCGATTACTTTTATTGAACCGTTAAACCCTGATACCCGCTACCTGCTGAAGAAAGATCTGCTGTCTGACCCGGTTTTCGCTAACACCATACGCTTTGCCCGAAAGTACCATCAACCAATCGCTTCTCCATCATTCAAACTGAATAAGCAGCAGAACGGCTATGGACTTTTCTTAGCCTTCTTTGAGCGTAATACCCCTCCCTCAAGCCTCAATCTATATATCGCATCATTAGTCATTAACATTGAGGGGATGCTTCCCAACACAAACTTTCTTTCAAAGCACAGCAGTATCAGGTTAATGGATGAAAGTGGCCTGATACTTGACCAACATCTATCCAACCCAAACACCCAGCCAACTTCCTGGCTTCCTCAATTAGAAGAACAGCGGACCATTAACCGCTTCGGACAATCCTTTCAGTTACAGATCACCCACCAGTTCGGGCTAAAGAACATCAACCTGAGTACGTTAATGATTCTTCTCTGCTGTTCGCTTGCGGTATATATCCTGTTAATGGCCTACCTGCGTCAGAAAGTTAAAACGGCAATAGAGCATTCAACGCTCTACGCCACACTGAATACTGAACGCCAGCAACTCGAAACCCGAATTCATACCCGTACCCGCGAGCTCAGAGAGCAGTTGATAGAAAACCGTCGTCTGACGCACCAGGTCCTCGCCGTGCAAGAACGTGAGCGTAGGAACCTGTCCAGAGAGCTGCATGATGAACTGGGGCAGTCTCTAACCGCCATTCGGACCGATGCCAAAATACTCAAGCGTATTCACCCCGAAGAGAACAGCATTGTTAATCAAACAGCTGAGTCAATCGATGCGATTGCTCAGAATATATATGACGTTACTTACGGTATGATGCGTACATTGCGCCCCTCCGCACTGGATGATCTGGGACTGGTTGACGCACTTCAGGAGTGCATCATTTCCACCCGTTTTAATGAACACGGAATAGCACTGCATACTGATTTTAGGGGGGCGCTGAATGAGATGTCAGAAGACTACAATATCACCCTCTTCAGACTGACCCAGGAAGCATTCAGCAACATTATTAAATATGCCAATGCCCGTAATGTCTGGATAGATATCCACAGAGTATCAAAGGGTAACCGTAAAGAGATCAGCGGCGATCGACTAGAATTAATGATCAGTGATGACGGCATCGGCTTCGATATTGAAACAGAGGCGTTCAAGAAGGGCTTTGGCCTCATCGGCATGCGTGAGCGGGTCAGAGCGTTGGACGGCGTATTTCAAATCCGCCATAACCATGATCGCGGTACCCGAATCATCGCTATTATCCCCCTTCTTGCTGAACCTGAGAGGGAGGTTGAAGCAACCCGATCAGAGGCAACCATAGCTGGTCCAGCAACACCGGTTGGGCTTTCGCATTAGGATGCAAGCCATCCGCTTGCATTAATTCCGGTTGTAAAACGACCGGGGCCATAAAAAAGGGTATCATCGGCACCTTCTGCTGCTGCGCGACAGCCTCAAATATCGCAGAAAAACCATCACTGTACCGGGGCCCGTAATTAGGCGGAATCCGCATCTCCAATAGCAAGACCTGAGCACCGGCTGCACGGGTCTGTTCAATCAAACGTGTCAGATTACGCTCGATTAACGCCAGTGGCGCACCACGCAAACCATCGTTAGCACCGAGTTCAAGCACCACCAGCTCAGGCTTATATTGATCCAGAGCCCCAGGTAAACGCGTCAGACCTCCATGAGTGGTTTCACCGCTAATACTGGCGTTGATAACCTCATATCTAAAGCCGTTTTTTTCTAACTTCTGATCCAACAGTGCAACCCAGCCCTGTTGTTGAGGCATTCCGTAAGCAGCAGAAAGACTGTCGCCCATCACTAAAATGGAACTACTCCATGCTAAGCTAGACAGAAGTAATAACCAGACACCAAGTATATTCGACATGCAGACTCCTGAATCCAAGACTGTGCTTATGGCCACCGATTTGAAGAAAACCTTTCCCGGTGACAACGGTGGACTGAATATCTTTAATAATATCAGTATCCGCGCCGATGCGGGTGAGAGTATCGCGATCCTTGGCTCTTCCGGTGCAGGAAAGTCGACTCTGTTGAGCATACTCGCAGGACTGGATGAGCCGAGTCAGGGTAATGTTGTACTGCTAGGCAAGTCGCTGTCTGGGCTGAATGAGGAGTCACGTGCGGAACTGCGTTCAAGTCACATCAGTTTTGTGTTTCAGTCATTCCAGTTATTGCCCGAGCTAACGGCGCTGGATAATGTGCAGCTCGCACTGGAAATCCAGGGGCACCCTGAACCTCTGAAGCAAGCAGGATACTGGCTTAACCGGGTGGGGCTGGAACAGCGCCATCATCATACTCCTGCGCAGATGTCTGGCGGAGAACAGCAACGGGTGGCTATCGCACGAGCCTTTGCCACTGAGCCCAGTTTACTCTTTGCTGACGAGCCGACTGGGAATTTAGATGATAAGACCGGCACAGAAATAATCGATCAGCTTTTTGAGCTTAACCAGCAACTCAACACCACACTTATCCTGATCACCCATGACGCTGCTTTAGCCCAACGTTGCCAGCGCCGTCTGCAACTTCACAACGGTCAATTACTGGAGCTATAAGATGAGGTCTAAGCAGCTCCTCAGTCTCGCCCTGAAACAAAGCCGATCAGATCTGCGAACCTTCGAGTGGCGCGCTTTACTACTGGCCCTGCTACTGGCAACCACACTCGCGACTTTCCTCACGTTACTCGGCAATCAATTAGAGCAGGGGCTTAGCCGACAGAGTGCTTCGGTGTTGGGAGCGGATTTAAGCCTTAGCGACAGTAAACCCATTTCAAAAGATCAGCTCATTACGGCGAGCGCCCTCAACCTGCAATACACTCAAGTCATCCAATTCTCCTCTATGCTGAGTACCGAGGAGCAGATATTACTCAGTTCGATCAGAGCGGTGGAAGCCCCCTACCCGCTGCGTGGCGAACTGCGAACCGACCCACCACAAGCAACGCCAGTGCCATTGCCAGGCACAGCCTGGGCCGAACAACAGCTACTACAGCGTATGGGGGTAGAGGTTGGCACAACGATTAGTCTTGGATATTCAAGTTTCAAAATTACCGCCGCGATTATTAGTTCACCGGATCGGGGCAACGGATTCCGCAGCTTTAGCCCGCAACTGCTCATCAACCGCCAGGATTTGGAGGCAACCAAAGTCGTTCAACCCGGCAGCCGCATTGGCTATCGCACCCTCTTCAGCGGTACAGAATCACAGGTAAGAAAGTACGCGGGCCAGCTCAGCAAAGATCTAAGCCCTCAACAACGCCTTTGGTCTGTTTATGAAGATCAGCCGATGGCCGCAGGAGCATTAAAAAATGCTTCAAACTTTCTGCGAATGACCTCGCTGTTTGGCTTACTTTTATGCGGCCTACTGATCACCCTGAGTCTGCGCCGCTATAGCAGTGCTCAATACCGCCGAAGCGCGCTATTAAAGTGCTTGGGGCTAAAGCCAAAACAGGTACTTCATCTCTATCTGATCAAACTCATATTCGGCTGGGGCTTAGCGGCAATATTCGGCTCACTGATCAGTATCATTCTGCTACAGCTTACAGGGTCACTGCTGCACACTATTCTGCCCGCCGGTTTACCTGCTCCGGATTATCGCCTGGCAGCCACCGGCCCATTATTAAGTCTGGCCCTGCTATTGGTGATTGGTTTTTCACCTCTACTGCAGATCAGTCGAATACCGGTTATGGGACTACTACGCCGAGACCAGCTTAGCCACCAGGGGCTTAGCTGGCCTGCCCGTCTGGTTATTCTCTTTCTGACCGGTGTCGTCATCGCGCTCTATCTCGGATCGATCATCAATGCGCTGGTCGCTATTCTGTTAACCGTTACCACTATTCTCGTGGCGGGCCTCTTTGCCAGCTTGTTTCTCCCCCCGGCCGGGCGCTTCTTTGCCCGCTATTCACGCTTAGGCCGTTTACTGGGCTTTCGTATACGTCAGCAACGACAGTGGCATCGTATTCAACTGGGAATTATGAGCCTGTTACTGGCACTGTTAAGCAGTCTCCTTCTGAGTCAGACAGAACTGGTAGACCGCTGGCGCGAACAGATCCCAAAAGACACTCCAAACCAGTTTGTGATCAATATTCAACCCTGGGAGCTGGAACCTTTGAGTGATTTTCTCCAGCAAGCCGGCCTGTCACCCAATCTTTATCCTATGATTCGCGGTCGCATCACCCGAATTAACGACCAGCTACCCGCCGCTATTTTGACTTCTGAACAGTTGCAGCATAACTCCCTGAAACGCGAGCTGAACCTTAGCTGGGCAGCTCAGGCACCGAAGCATAACCAGGTAATTGCAGGAAACTGGTGGCAAACGGATACCCCGGACAACCTGATATCAGTTGAACGGGAACTGGCTGAAAGCTTAGGACTAAAACTGGGTGATACAGTCGGTTTTGAAATAGCGGGACAAAAGCTTAATGCAACCGTGAGTAATATACGGCAGGTAGAATGGCGCTCATTCCGACCCAATTTCTATGTCATCTTTAGCCCAAAAGCAATGGAACAGTATCCCCAAACCTTTATCACCAGCTTCAAACTGGCCGGCGAACAGGCAGCCCTCAGCCGTGAATTGCTAAAACAGTTCCCCGCACTCACCCTGATCGATGTCAGCCAGTGGATCGATCAGGCCAGCGAACTCATTACCCGTCTGATTCAGGCCTCGACACTGGTGTTGGGACTCACACTCTGCGCCGGTTTGCTCCTGGTGCAACTGTTGCTTTATCAAGAGCTGGAACAACGGCGTCATGAAAATGCATTACTACAGGTATTAGGCAGTACTCCTCGGCAGACACGTCAATTAGACCTGCTGGAGTTTGCCCTGCTAGGCTTTGCCAGTGGCGCGATGGCCGCAGTACTGGCAGAGATAATGACGGGGCTGATCAGCTTTCAGTTACTGGAACTGCCCCTCATACTGCATCCTGCTATCTGGGTGCTGCTCCCTCTGACAGGCTGTGTAATATTTACACTAGGGACGCTGATCAGTCGGCGTCGCAGTGGTTATCAACAACTACAGCAGAACTGAAACAAGCTCTTCATTGCCGCTACAAACCCAATGACACGCTCGGCAGAGCCTTAGGGTCAGCTAATGAAGGGACTGGAAAACAGGTAAACAGACGCTCGCCCTGTATTTTCTTTATCAGTTGCTGCTTCACACGATCAGAACGCTGCTGTGCAAGTTCGATCAGGCTTGCTTTCTCCTGCCCAATCAGTTCCTCAGCAGTAAGCGGCTTTTCTCGCTTTTTATTTTGCGCTTCCAGCTGCGCTCTAAGCAGTAGCTGATCTTGCTGTACCGCCTGGCCACAGATATTCAGGCGCATCCCTTTACGCTCTGTCAGCATCGACTCAATTTTAGTCAGATAGCCTCGCCCATGAGCATCAAGCTCAGTGCTGCCGGGTGCAAAAGCAACAGGATCTAACCGGATAAAACTACCATCTGTCGCCGCATCTACGGCCAACTTAATTAGCGTACTATAAGGCTCCAGGGATTTAGTCAGAATAGCGAAAGCTGCTTGCTTTAATCCCTTTCCTGCCAAGCGCTGAACCACACTTTGCAAACCAAAATCAGGATCCTCTAAAGACCCACTAACCGGCACATCCAGGTCAATGTTGTCATCTCCATCCTGAAGAACAGAGATCGCGGTACCCAGTGGCATTGAAAGTTTTTTACTGAATCTGGCCATCTGTTCCTGATCAGCCGGCTCAACCTCAAGTCGATGTATCTTAATCTCGTTTGTGCCCTTAATTTTGCCGGCATTCAGTTCACCCGAACTATTCAATGCCATCTGCCCATTCTGCAGATAATAGCCTGTGTACTGGATGCTATAGGGACTCAGTCGCGGCAACTCAAGCTGCTTAAGCTGGCCTTTCCAACTCGCTTTCTCCCCCCCCCCGGCGAGATTAGTATTACCCGTCAGATCAAGCGTCGTAAAACCATTCAGTTTAAGGCCCACGCCAAATTTAGCCGGGGTTTTACTGCCGCTATCCAACCCAAGCAACTGAGCCTTAATGATTTGTACTTCACTGTTAAAGGCCGGTTCGGTGCTGTTATCAGTAAACACTACCTTACTCTTACCATTCACCAGCAACTCACCCACCTGAATTCGCAGGGCGGGTTCTGATGATGATTTATCGTCAGGCGATGTAACGACCTCTGCTTCACTCAAGCTGTTTAATCCGGCTTGCAAACGCTCGACATTAACCGGTTTCTTATCTCCGCTCAGCTGTTCCTGAACTAGCAAGTCCTGCAACGTAACCCGT
>JAIBCZ010000128.1 GCA_024679645.1 Amphritea sp. | reverse complement strand
CTGAGTCCATCAAACGTCAGCCGGTCCAGCAGGTTGTCGCTGATCAGCTTGGCTGATTCTGAATACCATACCAGCATCTCATCGCCCTCATGCAGAAAGCCATACAGGCCTGATTCAACTTGCGCATAGCGAGGCTCTTGCAAGCTATCAGGGATCATAATCCGATCACCCTTCAGCTCAGCGGCTCCCAGAATCAAGTATACCTGCAGCTTGAGTCGCTCCTCTTCTGCCGCCTCCAGACTATGATGAAAAGCCTGCTGCAGGGCAAAGCCTGTCAGGCCAAAAAAAACCGGCAACAATAGCAGTGAAGCGAGAAGCAGACGGGCTCGGAGGGCGCGGGGCATCATGCGTTGTTTACAGCACCTGCGGCCAGATCAAAACGATAACCAAGCCCCCGAACAGTGGCTATCGGCTGCAGAGTCTGATCCGGATCCAGTTTTTGACGCAGGCGACGAATAAAGACTTCCAGCACATTACTGTCACGGTCAAAATCCTGATGGTACAGGTGCTCGGTTAACTCACTCTTAGAGATCACTTTTCCGGCATTCAGCATCAGATATTCCAGCGTCCGATATTCATAACTGGTTAGCTTTACCGAGGCCTCATGAAGAAAAACATTACGGCCACTGCTATCCAGTTTGAGCGGTCCAAACTCCAGCATAGGCTTAGCATGTCCGGCCGCTCTTCGTAGCAACGCATTCAAGCGCGCCATCAGCTCTTCAATATGAAACGGTTTGACCAGATAATCATCGGCACCGGCTTCCAGGCCTTCAACTTTATCCTGCCAATCACCCCGGGCAGTGAGGATGATAATAGGGAAATTAATATCATTTTCCCGCCAGCGGCGGATCACTTCAACACCGGACAACTTAGGTAAACCGATATCAACAATTGCCAGGTCGTAAGGAAACTCATTTCCCAGATAGAGTCCCTCTTCACCATCTTCCGCTTCTTCTACTGTATAACCACTATCGGTCAGCGCTGTCACCAGCTGACGGCGCAGATCCAGATCATCTTCAATAACCAGCAGTTTCATTACTTACTCCATTCCGTTGGGTCGCTATTGCTAACCCCTTAAGGGGAAACTTCCTGACCCGTGATTGCATCAATCAGTACTGTCTTTACCCGGCCATTATTGATCAGCCGAATGTGATGTACTTGTCGTCCGCCACGAGTCCGCGTTTCCGCTTTGACAACTTTTCCACCATGATTCTGCTTCACACGCGCAGCCGCTTGTTGCAGCGATACGGTATTCCCGGCAAGCACCATGGGTTCACTTCCGAATTCAGGCGTTAACTCAACCGGTAGCCTTGCCGCTGTTACAGTTCCTGCGATAGACATTATCAACAGGACAAGGAGTGTTTGAGAAAAAGCTCTGAGCATTATGACTACCTTTGTTTAGCCGAATATTCCACGGCTTGTTTATGACTGCTGATCAAGACACCGGCACCACTTTGACCCGTACTTTAATTCGCTTACCCGGGTGGTTGTCCATTCGGGTATGATAAATACGACCATTATAACGATAAGTCACGTTATAGCCGGTTATCCGCTCATAATACTCGACATCATGCTCAACATTACAGCGTCTTTCTGTCCGGTACTGTACCCGGTTATCACGATAACTACGGTTATGGCTGATATCATTACCAATAGAGGCGCCCAGCACCGCACCAACGACCGCACCTACCTTTTTATTATCCTGACCCGCACCTAACTCATTACCAATAGCTCCGCCAATGATACCGCCCAGTATAGGCCCTGTATAAGATTTACGCTGCTGGCGAGGCGTTTCATAACGTACTTCCTCCTCCCAACACTCACGCCGGGGTGTACGGCGTTCAGATTGAACAACGATAGGTTGAACGTGCGTTACCTTAGCAAAATCACGGTGGTGATTATCTTTCTGGTAACGGGAACCCGCTTCAGCCATACCGGACAAAAGTCCCAGTGAGATCAAACCAGTTGCAATTATCTTTTTCATGACTACTCTCCCTTCTCTATTCTTTGGAGTATGTAGCCCATTCTCGTGTCACTGGACTGAACCGATCCTGAACTGCTCTATATCTGCTTATACTTTACCTATCTTTACACTAAGAATAATTTTCTGCAGACACAAAAAAGCCGGCCTCAAAGGCCGGCTTTTGCATTATTATTGTCGACTACTCCGCCGCACACTTCTTACAAGTGCTCACACCTAATATCCGATACAGCGGACACCAGCCAAAGAGCGCAATAGCGATCACCGGTACACCGATCCAGCCCCATACGGTTTGCGGGCCGACAAAAACCAGCGCAATCAGAACCAACCCGACCAATACTCGTATTGCTTTATCTACAGATCCTATATTTTTTCCCATCGTCCCATCCTCAAAAATTATTAACCTTTGAGACAATTATGAAGATGCCGGATAACTCTGTCTGTGACAAAGTCACACAGCAGAGAGCTTATTCACTTTTGGCAGTAGCGCGTATCGCCTCTTTATTCAGGTACATCACCTGATTTCGACTCAACGCAATCCATTCCTTCTGCTCAAATATTTTTAATTGTCGGCTAACCACTTCACGGGCGGTCCCCAGCTCGTCAGCTATCTCCTGATGCGAGCGAAGCAAAATAAATCCTGATCCTGAATTTTCAATAAGATAACGCGCCAGCCGTTTCTCAATTCGCTCGAAAGCAACTTCTTGCACCAGCCCGATCAGCTTTGCTAAACGCTCACCATACGAATCAAAAATAAATTGTCGCAAACCTGCAGATTCTGCCAGCGCACGCTGGAACTCAGCCAATGGAATCATAAAAGCTGTCACGTCAGTCTCAGTAACACCCTCAGCCGGATAAGCTTCGGCCCCCAGCAGGCAAGAGGTTGTCAGAACACAGGAGCCCTGATTCTCAATACGGTATAACACTAACTCCCGGCCATTAGCATTACGCCCAAGTACTTTTACAACACCCGAAACAACAATGATGTAATGGGTACAGGGATCACCCTGATGAAACACCATTTGATTCGCTGGTAACTCGACTTTACTTGCACGGTTAAGTATAGCCAGCCCCGCTTCATCCAACTGTTGAAGCACTGGGAATTGCTCTTTTAACTGTTCGATATCACTCATTATCCGGAGCGTTATCAGCGGATGAACGCTGCGCTCTTACCGCCAGCATCACATAACGAATATTGTAGGAAAATCCCAACACCAGTGCGATCGGCATCGTAATCAGAAAGACACTACCAAAAGCTGGCACAGAAAGAAGGTGCCCCAGCCATAGGCATAGAATACTGACAATACCGACCGGAACCCCGGTACGCGCCATCATTTTTAACCAACGATCAGCGCGTATCTGCTTTTTATCAACTGCCATTACAGCCTCCATAAAGATGAACCGCATTAGAATACGATTTATATCCGTTAAACAATAGCCCGACATAAGGTTACTGAGCACTCTCCTGAAGAGATTTCATCATTCCTGACGGTTATGATGCGGAATATTAGAAGACTTTTGCTATAATCCGCGGTCTTATATAAAAATCACCTCAAGCCGCAGAGGATCTGTGCATGCCACAATATCGCTCCAAGACATCCACCGCAGGTCGCAATATGGCCGGTGCTCGTGCGCTCTGGCGCGCCACTGGAATGAAAGATGATGATTTCCAAAAACCGATCATCGCTGTCGCCAACTCATTTACCCAGTTCGTTCCTGGACACGTACATCTAAAAGACATGGGTCAGCTGGTCGCCCGTGAAATAGAAAAAGCGGGGGGCGTGGCTAAAGAATTTAATACCATTGCGATCGACGACGGTATCGCCATGGGTCACGACGGAATGCTCTACTCTCTGCCTTCCAGAGATCTAATCGCAGATTCTGTTGAGTATATGGTCAATGCTCACTGTGCCGACGCACTCGTCTGCATCTCTAACTGTGACAAAATCACTCCCGGAATGCTGATGGCCGCTATGCGCCTTAACATCCCGGTGATCTTCGTTTCAGGCGGCCCAATGGAAGCCGGTAAGACCAAGCTTTCTGAGCACAAGCTGGATCTGGTAGATGCGATGGTATTGGCCGTTGATCCAACGGCTTCTGATGAGATGGTCGATGCCGTAGAACGCTCTGCCTGCCCTACCTGTGGTTCTTGTTCTGGCATGTTCACTGCGAACTCTATGAACTGTCTGGCCGAAGCACTGGGACTAGCACTGCCCGGTAACGGCACACTGCTGGCGACCCATGCAGATCGCAAAGAGTTGTTTCTGCAAGCCGGTCGTAGCATCGTAGAGATGGCTAAGCGTTATTATGAACATGATGATGAATCTCTCCTGCCCCGTTCAATGGGCTTTAAAGCCTTTGAGAATGCGATGTGCCTGGATATCGCTATGGGCGGTTCCACTAATACTATCCTGCATCTTTTAGCGATTGCCCAGGAAGCAGAGATCGACTTTACGATGGAAGATATTGATCGTCTATCCAAAGTGGTACCACAACTTTGTAAAGTGGCTCCCAATACACCTGAATATCATGTCGAAGATGTTCACCGCGCAGGTGGCATCATGGCAATTTTAGGTGAACTGGATCGTGCAGGTAATCTCCATACTGATGTCCCAACGGTTCACGCGCCAACCATGAAAGATGCACTGGATAAGTGGGATATCATGCGCAGCCCTACTTCCCCTGAAGTAATGGAGTTTTTCAAAGCAGGTCCTGCTGGCATACCCACCCAGGTAGCCTTTAGTCAGGCAACTCGCTGGCCGACCCTTGATGGTGACCGTGCCAACGGCTGTATCCGTTCTTTGGAAAATGCATTTTCGCTTGAAGGAGGCCTGGCAGTGCTGCGTGGCAACATCGCACTGGACGGCTGTGTCGTAAAAACCGCCGGTGTAGATGACTCAATTCTGGTATTTGAAGGCCCTGCCCATATAACGGAATCTCAGGATGAGGCGGTTGCCAACATTCTTGATGACAAGGTTAAATCCGGGGATGTGGTTATCGTCCGCTACGAAGGACCAAAAGGCGGTCCGGGTATGCAAGAGATGCTCTACCCAACCTCTTACATCAAGTCCAAGGGGCTGGGTAAAGAGTGCGCGCTGCTTACCGATGGCCGTTTCTCTGGCGGCACTTCAGGCTTATCCATTGGCCATGTCTCCCCCGAAGCGGGCGCTGGTGGCGCTATCGGTCTGGTACGTAACGGTGATCGAATCCGGATTGATATCCCTAATCGCACTATTGACGTACTGCTGTCTGACGAAGAACTGGCCAAACGCCGCGTTGAGCAAGATGCTCTTGGCTGGAAACCAGTAGAGGCCCGTCCTCGCAAAGTCTCTGCCGCACTGAAGGCCTATGCGTTATTGGCAACATCTGCCGATAAAGGTGCTGTACGGGATCTTGATCAGCTGGACTAATCACCCACTAAACGAATAAAGCAGCTGTGAAGCTGCTTTTTTTTGGTCATCGCTCAATATGTGGTTAATACCTGCCAAATTAGCCTGAATGCCAGCGCAGTCACCAGCAGCTTAAAAATCATCTGGAATCGCTCTGCAGGTATTTTTTTCAATAGGTGTAACCCTATCCAGGTACCAAGAAAGCCCCCGGCAATCATCAATAGCATCAACAAAAGCCATTCAGTAAAAACAAAGCCAATTACGCCAAACACAAACATCTTCAATAGATGCTGTATTGTCATACAAGCGGCAAAAGTAGCAACTGTACGATATTTTTCATAACCAAGGCGGTGCACAAAAGCGGCCACTAAAGGCCCGGTCGCCCCCACAAACATACTGACCAGCGTAGTGCCAGCTCCCGCCAAGACTAACCCTACGGGAGGAGCCTCCTGCTTATTCAACTTTGGTCCCCAGACCAAGAACAGAATAAAGCCAGCAACACAAAGCTGAATCATTTCGACGGGCAGCTGAACAACCACAAAAAAAGCAATCAGCGCTCCAACGGCTGCTCCCAGTGTAAATAACCGTACTAACGACCAGTCAATGTGCTCTCGCGTCAATAGCGCCCGATTTCCATTTGAACCAAGCTGAACCAGACCGTGTACAGGAATCAACGCCGCTGCGGGTACGACAGTAGCCATTACCGCCAGCAGGAGCACTCCACCGCCAATACCCATGGCAGCAGTCAACATCGATGTCAGCGTACTGGTGATAATAAGCAGCACAGCAGTATCCAGACCAACAAGTTCGGGCAACCAGTTCATCTTTACTCCTGAAGCCG
>JAIBCZ010000121.1 GCA_024679645.1 Amphritea sp. | reverse complement strand
CTGGTGAAGCCTCACGGTCTGAACCTGAACGGTATGTTCGGTAAACTGCCAAACGTAGCCTGGACTAATGAGGGCGCTATCTCTCTGTCCGACCTGCCAAAGCGTCAGCTGGCAGCCCGCGCTCAGGGTCGCATTATCGATGTTCACTCGGTGGACAAATTTCCGAAAATGGCTAACTACGTTGTACCTGCAGGCACCCGTCTGGCAGCTACTTCCCGTATTCGTCTGGGCGCACACGTCGGTGAAGGCACTACGGTTATGCATGAAGGTTTCATCAATTTCAACGCCGGCACCATGGGAGTCAGCATGGTTGAAGGCCGTATCTCCGCTGGAGTTGTAGTGGGTAATGGTTCCGACCTGGGTGGCGGTTGCTCTACGATGGGCACACTATCAGGCGGTAATAACGTGGTTATCTCGGTCGGCGAAAACTGCCTGCTGGGCGCCAATGCCGGTCTGGGCCTGCCGTTGGGTGACCGCTGTACTATTGAAGCCGGGCTGTATATTACTGCCAGCTCTAAAGTGACAGTACTGGATGATCAGAACAACGAAGTGAGCACCGTTAAAGCTGCTGAGCTGGCTGGAAAGCCTGATCTGCTGTTCCGCCGTAATTCACAGACCGGCCGAGTTGAAGTAAAAACTAACAAGTCTGCAATCGAACTGAACGAAGAGCTACACGCGCACAACTAAGGAAAGCGAGAGCCAGCCCGCAAGGAGCTGACTTACCGCTGACCCTGAGTATTGTCAGCTATGAGGGCTACCAGGTGTAGCCCTCAACATATCTTCCACCCATTGCCATCCGGCTTAAGGTATATCTAATGTCTTCACAATCGTCTTCAAATTCCCCAACCATTGAGCTTGCCAAAGAACTTATCTCTCGTCGTTCAGTGACTCCGGATGATGACGGCTGTCAGGACCTCATGATAGAACGTCTGGAAGCACTGGGATTTCAAATTGAGCGCCTACAGTTTGAAGAAGTAACTAATCTATGGGCACGCCGGGGCACAACCGGGCCGGTATTCTGCTTTGCCGGCCACACCGACGTAGTCCCCACCGGCCCTGAAGAGAACTGGGATCATCCCCCTTTTGAACCGGTTATCGAAGATGGTTTTCTCTGTGGTCGTGGCGCCGCCGATATGAAAGGTAGTCTGGCTGCCTTTATGACCGCACTGGAACGCTTTATTGAGCATCACCCTGATCACGAAGGCTCTATCGCCCTGCTGATCACCAGTGACGAAGAAGGCCCCTTTGTAAATGGTACTACCCGGGTGATCGATCATCTGGAAGCCCGTCACGAAAAGATCACCTGGTGTATCGTTGGCGAACCCTCAAGCACGGCAAAAGTCGGCGATGTGATCAAAAACGGCCGCCGGGGTTCCATTAGCGGCGATCTTATCATTCGCGGTGTACAAGGCCACGTTGCCTACCCGCATCTGGTTGTAAACCCAATCCATACGGCTGCTCCTGCCCTGAATGATCTGGCCTCTGAGATCTGGGATGAAGGCAATGAATTCTTCCCACCGACCAGCTTCCAGATTTCCAATATTCACGCGGGAACCGGGGCCACCAACGTCGTTCCCGGACACCTGGATGTGCAGTTCAACCTACGTTTTTCTACTGAGATAACGGCGGATCAGATTAAAGAACGAACCTACGACATCCTCAACCGCTACGGCCTGAATTTCGACATTAACTGGACCCTGAGCGGCAATCCTTTTATTACGGACCGGGGCGATCTGGTCGATGCCTGTATCGAATCAATTAAAGCCATCACCGGCTTAGACAGCGAGCTATCGACATCTGGCGGCACCTCTGATGGCCGTTTTATTGCACCGACCGGCGCACAGGTAATAGAGCTCGGCCCAATCAATGCCACTATTCATAAAGTGAACGAGCGGGTCAAAGCGGAAGACCTTAACACCTTGTCATCCCTGTACGAGAACATCATGGCACGCCTGCTGGCCCGGTAACTGATATGACTTTCGAGCTGAACTGTCCGGTTTGCCTAAAACCCTTACAAGGGGATAACAAGCACCTGGAATGCCCCGACCGTCATAGTTATGACGCAGCAAAGCAGGGCTACTGGAACCTGCTACTGGCGAACCAGAAGCGTTCCAAAGACCCCGGTGATAATGCGGAGATGGTACTGGCAAGACGTCAGTTTCTCGCGCTAGGTCATTATCAGCCGCTCGCCGACACCATCGCTCAACAATTAGTAAGTCTCGTGACAAAGCAGCCTGCGCCCCGTATTCTCGATATGGGGTGTGGCGAAGGTTATTACACCCATCGCATGCAGCAGCAACTGGAGCTGTCCGGCAACGACTACCAGCTAGCCGGGCTGGATATTTCAAAACACGCGATCAAAGCTGCCTGCAACCAAACCAAAGCGCTCACCTGGATGGTCGCTTCAGGCGCCCGAATGCCCGTCGCGGATGGATCGCTGGATCTGATCACCGTTCTCTTTAGCCGTTTGATGCCAGACGAATTCAGTCGCACACTAAAACCCGGCGCTGAATTACTCATCGCTTACCCCGGCGAAGATCACCTGATTGAACTGCGGCATCTGATCTATGATCAGGTGCGCCATTCCGGCTTTGACCCTGCATCAGTACTCGGGACAGAATTCGAGCCAGTCTCTAGTGAGCCCGTCAGATATTCCTTCACCCTGCCGGATCAAGCCCAGATTAGTCGGTTACTGGCGATGACTCCCCACGGCTGGCGTATCAACCAGGCGGCGCGTGACCGTTTAGCCGCGCTCGATCGCTTAGAGCTAACACTGGACGTATCCTTAGCTCGCTTTAAACGGCTCTGACCGATGAGCCGTCCGCGTTTAAGAGACCGTCTGCGCCTGCGTTTGATTCGCCGTGCCGATAAAGTTAAACAGAACCTGATTATTCTGTTGATAGGCCTGGGTATTTTCCTACTGGGATTTGTGACCCTGATTATTGCTCAGTTTCTCTTACTCGAAGGCCTGCAACGGGAGCTTCTCGCACTGATCGGTCTGATTTTAGCAATTTGCGGGGTAATCACTGCAGCATTCGGCTATATTAGCCTAAGCATTTTGCGGATTTTTCGTTTCCTGTTAACCGAAACTAAGCGACCTGATCAGAGCCATGACTGAAGCCCAGCGCCACCCCGATATTGAAATCTATATTAAAGACCGCTCTCTTGAGCAGATAACCGACTGGCTTAAAACGCACTGTCAGCCCCTTAAACGGGATTTTGAACAGGGCCAGGTTCATCACTTCGTCGGCCTGATAAACAGCCATGAGATCCCTGTCATGGTACATGAGAAGGTCTCTGGAAAAGCCTGGACCAGCGTCTGGTTTAATTCGGATCAAACACCATGGATAAAAGACTTAGATTGTGCAGAACAGGCATCTAAGGAACTAGACACTCAGATCCGCTGTATCGCCAGCGGCTGGAGTACCGGCGATGATCCGGATGAATGGTGGAAGGTGGAACAGGGCAATAGTGAAAAAATTCAGTGGCGCACCTGATTCCAGCGAGAATCTTAATAAGCCATTATGCGCTGGCGCTAAACTGCTGCCCCGAGCGATCAATCTCATCCAACATTAGCCGCCCCGCAGACGCCAGGCCGATTCGGGCAAAATGATCAGCACTTGCAGAAGCATTGGTGGGTGTTTCAGTCTTATAAGCGATATGGCTCAACAGATACGCAAAATCTCCCTGATGAACGTCATGAACAGCCCCGTTCAACCGCTCAACCACTTCACCACTGTAGAGACTATCCGGATCAGGGTATTCAATCGGTTGATCTTCCGGCAGGCTAAATCCTGTAGAAGTCGTCTGCTTTTTCTGCGCCAGATCCTCAGACGCATTGATCAGACTTAACAGCATAGAAAACTGCGCACCCCGCCCCTCGTTTACCGCATGGGCCAACGATGACGTGTAGTTTTCTATCCGCTGTTCAATCCGTTCAATCTGCATTATCGATTTTTTATACCGGCTTTAAGTAGTGTCTCCTTCTACTTCGGCCAGAAAGTCAGTTTATTGAGTATTTTCTGTTATTTATGAAATATTTATCGACCTGCGCAGACCTCATCATTCAGACACCCAACAATTGACAGAAAGCCTGGATCAACTTACTGGAACCAACTTCAGGGCGTACGACAACTGACAGTTGACGAGAGAGCTCAAGCGAGGTTTCCAGCTTAACTAATTCCCCCCGCCGTAACTCTTCTGCAACCGCTAGCTGCGACAAACAGCCGATACCAAGGCCTGCCTTTACCGATTGTTTAATCGCTTCCTGACGATTAAGCGCCATCACCGTCTTAACACTTACACCGGCCTGCTGAATCGCCCGGTCAAAGACGGCTCGTGTACCGGAGCCTGGTTCCCGAAGAATCCACCGCTGCTGAGCCATCTGCTCAATCTTCAGAGTCCCCTGCTGCGCCAGCGGATGGTTATGGTGACAAAATATCTGCAGTGAATCATTACGCCAGGGAATGATCTGTAATTGATGATGGGAAGCCGGTCCCTCTATCAGGCCCACATGCGCCTGCTGCTTCTCTAAGCGCTCGATCACCTGACCGGTATTATTAATCTGCAGATCCGGCTCCACATCAGGATAACGCGCCAGAAAGTCAGCCATAATCGAAGGAAACAGGTAGCTGGCGATTGTCACACTGGCAGCCACCCGAAACGCACCGCTAACGCCACTGCTATAGGGCGCATTCAGACTCTCAACAGTGCTCAGAATATTCCGCACTCGAGGCAGAATGTCCTCACCCAGATCGGTCATAACCAGTTCACGACCATTACGACTGAACAAACGATACCCGAGTGACGACTCCAGTTCCTTTAGCGCCTGACTGGCAGCCGATTGGCTCAGCGCCTGTTCATCCGCAGCGGCAGTCAGTCTTCCCAGACGAGCAGTGGCCTCAAAGATTCTCAGTTGTTTCAGGGACAGGCTCATTGTTCGGTTTTTCTTATATTAGATGTTAAAAACATCCATTTTACTTAACTAAACAAAAAATGGAAGATAGCCCTGTTCCCGATAACTCATATCAACCTGATTCACCCCGCAGAACAAGGCCTCGACTATGTCCAGACTCATACTACTACCGATTATCGCCGCACTCGCAATCGGACTATCCAGCCTGGAAGCTATTGAACAAATAGGTCTGAGCGCATTACCTCTGGCAATTGTTATTGGAATGATCTGGGGACACTTCGACCATCGCCCCCTCAATAAGAGCGACACCCGGATTACCCGCTTCTGCCAACAAAGGCTACTCCGAAGCGGTATCATTCTGTTCGGCTTTAGCCTCAGTATGGAGCAAATTTTCGCTGTTGGCTGGCAGGCTTTACTGCTGGATGCGTTAATGATTTGTACAATATTCAGTATGGGCACATGGATCGGCATAAGGTTTTTTAAATTGCACAGAGACGTCGCCATCCTGACCTCTGTAGGCAGTGCAATTTGCGGCGCTGCAGCCGTTCTGGCGACCGAATCAGTACTCAAACCGAAGCAACAACATGTCTCCGTAGCCATCGCCACAGTAGTACTGTTCGGCACATTGGCGATGTTCAGCTACCCGCTAATCTATCAGTTCTCCGGTATGAGTGAGCAATCCTTCGGCATCTATATCGGCAGTACTGTGCATGAAGTTGCTCAAGCAGTGGCCGCCGGTGAAGCGATCAGCGGAGAGACACTACAAACTGCCGTCGTCGTGAAGCTGATCAGGGTGATGATGTTAGCGCCTTTCATTTTATTACTGAGCTCTCACCTTTGCAGAACCACCAGCGACACATCAGACCGGCACTTCATCATCCCCTGGTTCGTGCTGGGCTTTATCGCTGCGACAGGCATCAATAGCCTGGTAGCGCTGCCCGAGCCTCTGCTCAACCTGCTTAACCTGGCGAGCCAGTTCTGTCTGGCACTGGCGATGACAGCTCTCGGATTGCAAACCCGTTGGCACACCATTAAACAGGCCGGACCAAAACCACTATTACTCGCACTGATACTATTCCTGATGCTGATATGCGGAGGCTATTTCCTGAACCTTTTACTGATCACGGCTTAATCATTAAGCTGACCATTGACGCTTGATATCAAATAACGGACCTCCTGTGCAGAGAAACCCGCTTTCCAGATACGCGAGCTTGCCACCTGGGCGCAATAATTAAGAAAACCTACTGCCCCCGATCAGAAAGCCCTCTCCAGACACCCGCTCTTCTACCCTCTGCTACGAAATAAAGTAGAATCAGCTATAGTCAGTTCATCTATCGTTTTTTAATATTTTCTAAGAGCTAATACCTACGAATGGGACGCTATCGACCTCCGGGGCAACCTAAATCACCCTACATCACCGCTGCAGGCGCAAAGCGTCTGGATGACGAACTGAAATACCTATGGAAAGTAAAACGGCCTGCTATCACCCAGTCGGTTAAAGAAGCGGCAGCGCAGGGTGATCGCTCCGAAAACGCCGAGTATATTTACGGCAAAAAACAGCTCCGGGAGATCGACTATCGGGTCAGATATCTGTCCAAGCGACTGGATATTTTGACGGTCGTTGACCGGCTACCTGAAGACCG
>JAIBCZ010000040.1 GCA_024679645.1 Amphritea sp. | reverse complement strand
TTCCCCCGGACGGAATCATTAAATAAAGCTGGCTGTTGCAGTACAGTAACGACATTTTCCCGCACCCGGTCAAGCCCAATCTTTTCTACCGGTATTCCATCGAAGAACACACGTCCTTTTTCTGCCTGATACAGGCCCAACAAAACCTGCACCAAGGTCGACTTACCGCCACCACTGGCTCCAACCAAAGCGATTTTTTGCCCCGCTTCAATGGTTAACGACAGCCCACGGAGAACCTCCTGCCCAGGCATGTAGCTAAAATGAATATCATTGAGTTCGATAGAGACTGAAGACTTGTTTGAAAAAGGATCGGCCTGATGCGGATAATCAGGCTCCTCTTCCAGGTCCGCCAACCGATTTACCCGTTGCAAAGCGGCCTTAGCACCATAAAAAGCATATTGGATACCCAACACCTCCTGCACCGGCCCCATCATAAACCAGAGATAACCAAAAACGGCCATCATCTGGCCGATACTCAGATCTGAGTAAACCACCATCACCATCGATAGCGCCCGAAATAAGTCAAAACCGATAAGAAACACCATAAAACTAAATCGGCCGGCGGCTTCACTGCGCCACTCAAAACGCGTTGAGTGATCCCTTAACGCCCGTGCATCACCCACCAGCCCCTGTAAATAATGATTCTCTCGGTTCGCTGCACGAATCTGATAGATAGCTTCCAGAACCTCAGTTAAGCCACCCTGAAATCGTTCATAAGCCTTATTTTCTTTTGCTTTAAGCTCTTTTACTCGCTTGCCAATGGCCATCGTCAACCGCACCACCAACGGATTCAGCAACAAAATGAACAATGCCAGTTGCCAATGCATCCAGATCAGCACCACCGCAGTACCAATAATAGTCAGAAGGGCAATTAACATCCGGCTGACCGATGCGCCGACAAAGCGGTCGACAGTATCAAGGTCCGTAACAAAGTGAGAGCTGACAGCACCGCTGCCCAATAACTCATACTCCGCCATAGAGATCCGCTTCAAGCGCTGCAGTAACCCCTCTCTAATACGAAAGATCACCTCTTTTGAGATAATCGAAAACTGCCGCCCCTGCCAGACATTCAGCACCAGCGCTATCGCCCTGAGAACAACTGTTATCAATAATACTGCAGTGATATAAAGCACCGGCCCCTGCCAATCAGCAGGAAAAAGCTCATCACACCAACGCACCAACGTAGCGGGCTGTTCGAGCAAAACCTCGTCGACCAGTAACGGCATCAGGAGAGGCAAAGGGACACTGACACACGTTGCCAGCAATGCAATCAGATTCGCTTTTATGAGTAACGGACGATACTCGAGCGCCACACTGAAAATATATCGCCAATTATAATGAGGTGGACGTTGGGATTGATCCATATCGTGGAGTAACTCTCTATCTTCGTCGGGCCGCTACTTAAATACTTTATTAAACGTGATACGCATAATAACGCTAAGCGGATGATGATTGCAGAGCCCAGACACAAAAAAACCCGCAAGTGCGGGTTAGAATCGATAGATACTCAAATCAAGCCTGCTTAACCATCGTAAACAGCTGATCTTTTAGGTGTAACCGTTTCAACTTCAACGCTTCTTCGGTTTGGGTGCATACAGGCTCAGCCAAGCCAACCATTTTCTCAACCTGCTTGGTTACGTCATGGTATTCGTCAAATAATCTGGCGAAATGGTTGTTTGTTGTTTTCAACACATGAATACGTTCGCGGTGCTCAGGTAGTTCATGAATCAGATCGTGATGTTCATTAGGCATAAAACAGTAACTCCTACAAAGGCTGAGAAACAAGTATAACGGGCGGTCACCCCTGCCCGTTCTCTAGTTATAGTCTCTGCCTGATATGGCTATCGAACATTGATTAAGGTCAATTTATTGATCGCTTTTAGAGCCACCCATGCAGTTAGGTGATTGTGGAATATCACCATTCTGCTCTTGCCACTCAACAGCCGTATATAAATGCAACGACAAGGCATGTATAGGGTTATTCATGAGCTCTGATAACGCCCCATAGATCAGCTGATGCCTGGCAACCGGACGCTTGCCCGAAAAATCATCAGCAACCACCGCCAACTTAAAATGACTATCACTCGCCGGTCCGCTGTGCATATGACTTTCATTTTCAATGATCAGGTGCTGCAAAGTCAGCGCTTGTTTTAATTGCTGCTCTATCTGTGTTGCTATGCTCATCTAATTAACACCTTTCTTACTAGCTTTTGTTTGCAGGATCATCCGCAAGCTTACTAAATTTTGAGTGAATTCTACGGGTAATTACTGCCACTGCAATAATCACCAGGGGCATAGAGATGCCCAATGTCAGGCTTTTATCTATCTGCAACCCCTGATCATAAAGCACGCCAATAAAAATCTTTACCAAACCGATGGAGTAATAACTGATCGCAGCAACCGATAACCCTTCAACGGTATGCTGCATCATCAACTGAATCTGCGAACGACGATCCATAGAGCTTAACAACTCCTGATTCTGCCCCTGTATCGACAGCTCTACCTGAGTACGCAACATATCACTCACCCGGTCTATGCGCCGGGAGAGATCTTCCAGCCTTTCAGCCGTTGCCTGACAGGTACGCACAGCAGGCACCATTCTCCGGGAAATAAACTCATTCAAAGTCAGGTGCCCTGATACCTCATCCTCGCGCAAATCAACAAGCCGGGACATGACCAGATCCTGATATGCATTGGTGGCATTAAAGCGAAAAGTGGAACGCGCCCGATAAGCCTCAACTCTCGACGCCAGATGCGTCAATCGCCCCAACAACAACCGCTCATCACAGCCCCCTGAATCTTCAGACTGCTCATCAGACATAACCTGCGTCAGTTCCGCCAGCTGCTGATCCATCAGCTGCAACTGAGGACTTATTGAGCGAGCCAGCGGCAAACTAATCAGAGACATGTGTCGGTATGACTCAATCTCCAGTAAACGCTGAACCAGCCGACCCACCTGACTGTCACTCATCTCACGGTTATAAATCAGAAACCGCCCAAAGCCATCATTGTGCATCTGGAAACTGGTCCAGATCTGCGCGGCGCCCTGAGAGGGCTGACTACCCACCAAACGCATCTCTTCGAAATAGCTTTTCACTTCGGGAATCGTCGGCTCACCAATCTCCCGCACATCTTCAACCGTCATATGCAGCGCTGCAATTACCTCACCACACATCTGCTCTAACCAACCCATTGGAAGCTGACTTATTGCGGTTTCAGCAAAAGGGTTACGGTGGTTTCCACCTAACCAGATGAATGTGTAGGAAACAAACTCAAGGTGTTTCTCACGGCGTATCTGCAACTGCCCAAACTGCTGCTGAAAACAGGGACAATCTGCAGCAGGCACATCACCTCCCAACATCTCACACAAGCGTTGAAGATGATTAAATTGCTCAGTCTTCTGCTGCTCATTACACACCACTGAAAGGTGGGAAATACGTGCCGGACTGGGGATAACCTGAAACGGCCGGGAATGCATCTCTTCATAGAGAGACTCTCTCAACGGGTGCATATCAAGCTGAAGCCTGGTATTTGAAGACATCAAACTACCTGTTAACTATTAACGAAGCACTATTGTTAGCGATTATCACCAACTAACGCAACTATCCTTATTACCCTGCCCAAAAGCACTGACCAATCGTATTAACAATAGTCATTGTCAGTCTTCCAAAGGTGCCATCAATAATGGTGCCTGCAACAGATCAACCGCCATCACTTGCGGAAGAACCTCAAACCATTGAAGAAACAGCTCCAGTGTTCTCTGCTGCGGCCAGTGATCGCCAAACTCATCCCAGGCAGCCAACTCATTCTCGAAGATTTTTTTGTAATGTACTGCCAATTGCTCAGACAGATCTTCTTCACTTTGAAACTCTTCGGTCAGATATACACTACCCTCAGCCCGATGCTCTTCCAGACTCATCTCCTGATTCAGTTCATCATGCCGCTGATTAGCCCAATCCACAAAGGGCTGGCGTGGTAGAACGGCAAATCCGGAACGATTGATCAGTTTCATAGAGGCTTATCTCAACTTCGGTTAAACTATTGGCCTGCATTATAACCCCAGCTTTAGGGATGTGAATGAATATCCGCTGCCTACCCCATCTGAACACCCGAGAAGCCTGGCTGTCTTTCTGCCAGCGTGAAGTTTCATGCTGCTTTACTGAACGACCGGAAGCGCTAGTCGACTTTCAAAGTAACTATCTGATGATTACTGTCTTGGACGCCAATACGCGTCATGGAAAACAGGCCACCAAGTATAGTCTGGGGGCACGGAACTCCCTTGAACCCGCCTGGAAATTCATCAAGGCCTGTGATTTCAATCTAGAGATCATGATTGACGGACTCGGACAGGTAAATTTTGATGGCAATGTGCGGGATAACTCTTTATTAAAAGCCCACACTGAACTTACCGTGCGCAAGTTTTTCTCAAAAGAGCGCGCCGTCATCTCCCCTGGACACCTTGGCAGACTTCTGCCACTCACCACTGCACCCAAACACTGGAGCCTTCATCATCTGCAGCAGTTATTGGCTAACCATCAGTATCAGGACCTGCGAACTGAGCAATTAGCCCTGCCGAATACCGATGATTTTATGGTGGAATTTAAAGGCATACCGGCACCCGAAGTGCATGCCATGCTAGTAGAGGTAATTAATCAACCGGATCAATGGCAGGTTCGCCCCCACCCGAACGATCCCAAACGACTCATCGTCATGCGTCAAAATGCACCACTCTGCAGCTTCGAGCCAGATTACCATCCCCCAAAACCAAAAATGGCCCACCGGGGAACCCGGTGGACCACTACGCTTTAAGGCGAATAACTTAAGCTATACCTTAAGCGGGCAACAAGCCTTCAACATATTCAGCACTCGACTCCCCTTCTGATCGGTCAATCAGTCGATAAGGGTTGTCAGAGTTCAGTAGCGCCTTACCGTTCTGGGTTGGAAACTCCACATCAATATCTACAACCCGACCATCCCGGCAGACGTTGATAATAGTGTCCATCGTCGTTGCCATCAGTGAATACTTATCATCCGGCGCAGCAATCAGCGTCTGCAGCCCCAGATCACTCATAAACCCAAGGGAAGTAACAGTGTTTTCTGCGTCCAGTTTGTTAAAGGCCTCATCGAATACAGATAAGCTGATCCCGCCCAGCGTAACGCCGTCCGCGCTATCACGCAGCCGGTAAGTTGCACCCATCGCTGCGGCAATAGCAACGTAGAACGGCACCTGGTGCTCACCACCAGAACCAGTCTTAATCCGCTGCGTCAGGGTCGTTTTGCGATTACCCTCTATATCTTTCACTACCAGCTCAAAGTTGTAAAAGTTACGGTAATCCTGCAACAGACTACTTTCGCCTTCATCTTTAAGTACCTCATGGATCTTCGTCAGCGCATCCTGATGAGGACGCTCCTCGTCGAACTGCATGTCAAACAACGAGCCAACATTTGCCTGATCCATTCGGGTATAAGCTTCGACCAATTCCAGAATATCTTTGAGTTCAGGGTTCGGCATCATTTCGAAACTGTACATTTCACGATGGAAAGGACGGTTTTTCAAGTGAGCGTTCAACTCCCGAATCAGCTCTTTAATTTTCTCAATCTGATCTTTCAGATGCGCGACAAAGTCTGAACGGAATGAGGTTTCTGCCTCCAACCGCGCCCGTTCAGCCTTCTCGGTATATTCCGCCAGCTCACTATCACGCAGCGATTGAATGGTATGATCGACAAACTCAGCCAGCTGTTCATGGGTTGAGTCCTCATTTACCTTATCCAGATCCTGATGGCTCAGGCCCGAACCGTGGTAACGCGCCTTATACTGGGCAACTCCATCCCGGACAATATTTTTCTTACGCTCTACCAGACTCAGCTCGGACTGCGCTTTTTTCGCGGATTCAAAGATAATCCGATCCAGATCACCGGAACAGGACTCATCCATATAATCCCGCTTTTCCTGTGCAGACTGAGCATCAAAATTAGCATCAGCTTCACACTTAGCGCGTGCAGCAGCATGCTCTTCCAGCTCATTATCCAACACCTCAAGAGAGGCGTTATCTTTAATCAGGCTGGTGCGGGTGGACTGCAACTTATCCATCAATTTCTTCTGGGTATTCTGGGCCACTTTTTGCGCCTCAACCAACTCAGCAATACGCTGCTGAATACCCGTGTCATCCTGATTACGCAGATCAGTAATACCCTGACGATAGCCGTCTATCTCCGATTGCAGCATCTCCCGCTGATTGACCAGATCAAACGTCCGCTCGGTCACACCCGTCAGTGCCGCCGTCATGCGAATCAGGTTTTCTCTCAGGCTATCCAGTGCTTCATGATCTTTATTCAACGCGCTGAATTCAGCCATCATCTGATCAACCTGACGATCCTGCTGCTGCAACTGATGCTGGCGACGACCACCGCCACTGCCCATCATTGGCGCTTCTTCACGAATCGACGTTGTCGTCCCTTCAGTCTGCAACATGCAGTCATAGGTCAGCGCCCGTTCCTGACGGATCAATTCGCTTTCAGTTTCTACCGCCATCACCCCGCCCAGAGCGCGGTTCATGTAACCCAGAGCGTCTTCACCCTGGCAATCGACGAACTGCGCCAGTGAGCCCGGCTTTGATCGGTTAACCCACTCATGACTCTTAGTGGTGTTAACCACCCGACAACCTTTCAGGTGACGACCTTTACGCCGATAAAGCGTGATCGCCTCTTTAACCCGGTCGGGATCAACAATCAGCGCTTCACGACGAGCGCCAAGGAAGCTCTCAATCGCTATACGCCATTTCTCGTCGTTGATATCTACCAACTCACAGATCGGAGTAGACTCAATGCCATAGTCTTTCAGTAGCTGCATCAGCTCTCGGGTATTACGGCGCAACGGCGCCCGCCCCTCTTTCAACTGCTCTACTGCGCTTTTCTGACTCTGTATCTCGCTGCGCAGCTCGTTCATTCGGATAACCGACGCCTCAAAGCGACGCGCAATCTCTCGGCGCACGCCATCCACTGAGTCTTTCAGTTGCTTAAGATTGTTATCCACATCCACCGGTGCCAAGGGCCACGCCTCGGCCATCATATCTTCGCCGGAACGCCAAAGTTCTACAGAATCCTTAACCACCGGGATAAAACTCTCCGGCAAGTACTGCTGATAGTTCGCAAAACTGACCGCTGAACGCAGTAATGAATAGACATGCTGAATTTTCTCTTTAACAACACCCAACTCATGGGAACGCGCATCAATTGAGTTTTCCAGTGCCTTCACTTTATGGGCGCTGTCTGTGTTATTCAGCTCAGCCCGGGTATTCGCCAGTGACTGCATCGTCTGATTAAGCTCTTCACTCTTCGCTTCAAGATCAGACTGTAGCGTGGTTTCTTTCTCCTGATTTGATTCGAGGCGCTCTTCTGCCTCCTCTTTCTTCAGATCAGCATGCTCAAATCGAGTTTCGTGAACAACCCACTCATACTCGACCGAATTTTTCACATTACGGTCGATCCCTTTACATTGTTCCTGAACCTTTTCCAGTTCACCAATGCGATTTGCTACTTCACGGGTCTTTTCTTCCATCGCCCGGTATTCATCGAGAGACTTACGGAAGCCACCCACATGGACAATATTCTCATCCAGGACAAACTCACGGATAAAACGAGTCGGACTGTTAATAGGGACAAACTTAAGCGCGTTACGAAAGTTTTTAACGAATTTATCATCGTCGTTTGGCATCTGAGGATCATAACTAAGTTCAGTCACCAGCTCCCGGATAAAGCGATTCGCACGCTTCTCCAGTTTCATATCAGGGCACTGTTTCAGCAAACTTTCCCGCACTTCTGGCCACTCTTTTGGCAGACGGCCGCCGTCTTGTTTATCGGTAAAGTCTTCAAGAGAGACTGAGAAATCAGGCAGAATGAAACGACCGAGTACATCTTCTTCCGGTGAAGAAAGCGACGCACTAATAGCCAGACCGACACAGGTTTCTTTACCTGTTTCGGTATCAAAGAAACTCAGTGCAATATAGCTAACGGAATCCTGGCGTGAGTTTTCTTTCTTGCCCATATCGTCCATAAAACCCAGACAATAGGTACGTAAACTTCGCTCACTTTTATCGCCCGCGCTGGCGTTGAAGCTAAGGTATTTTTTATTACCCCCCATCAACACCGTCTGTATGGCGTCCAACAGAGAAGATTTACCCGATCCGTTAGGCCCAACAATAGCCACATTACCTTTAATCGGGATCTCTACCGCACCCAGCACATACCAGTTGACCAGCACCATTCTATTAAGCTGCTTCATCAGTTAGTCTCCTCCGGTGCAGGCTGCTCTATTACATCTTCTGCAGACTCAACGGCCGGCGGCTCTAAGGAAGTTTCCGCAGGTGCTTTAGTCTCAACTGAGGCTTCTTCAGCAGCATCCGCTTCAGCCAGATCCGTGCCCGAATCACCGTCATCCTGCTCTTCGCACAACGCTTCCAGCTGACCGATAAAGTCTTCCACAACCACCTGGCGAATCGCCGGGTTAATCGTCAGTGGGATATTTTTAGGGTCTGTTTCATGGGGCTTGCCCCGCTCGATAATCCCATGTCGACTAAACAGCGACAGAAGCTCTTTCAAACGGGTTTCGTTCGGTATCTCACGTCCGGTGAGGTTTTCATAAAGCGTTAGCAGATCATTAGAGGTGATATAGGCCCGACCTGCCTCCACATCAAATGCTTCCAGCTTCTGTTCATACTGTTGACGCAAACAAAGAAGAAACAATGACTCATCCAGCTTCAACCGCATAAAGCGCTCTTCGCCTTTTGGCAGTATGCCTAAATAAGCCTCATCTGGCTGATAAATCAACGACCAGCCGATAGCAGCAAACAGATTAGTAAAGTAATCCACATGTGAAGCGACCAGAAAGTAACTGTCCCGGTGCCCGGAGCGCTCAGCGTAGATAAATTGATTCACCAGCAGCATATTGGCGGCATGGACGAAATCTTCTTCCTGATACTGATCACTGCGACCGATGATTTTCTGCAGATCACCCAGCATTATACTTTCCTCTGAATACTGAAGTCGCGACATTCAACCATATCGGCGACGTTGACATATTTTTCTTCAAACTTAATCTCATACTTATTGGCGGTACCCCGCCCCTGCTTACCGAGTGAACGCATGTGGCGTAGATAGCTGAAGCAGATGTAATCCTCGATGCACTCAATGGTAAAGTCTGATGCGTTGATTTTCTTTTTATCAAGCAGATGACGCTCTACGTAGAGTTCTATATTTTCCGGTTTGACTTCACGGCGAGCCTTGTACTCCTTAAAAAGCTGACGCATCTCCAGTACACGGGGATCGATCTCGACAGGCCGGATAACCCGGGGTTTTGTTTCAACCCGGCGCCGAACCGGTGAACGTACGCTGCCCGGCGCAATGAAAGCTGCCGCTTCCAAACTGGTAATATGAGGTATTGAACGAGAATCAAGCTTCGACACATCGGAGATCAAACGAGACAAACGTGAACTCATGCCCGGCGTCGTTTTATCCATATAACGAACCGTATCGGCAACCCGCTTCTCTAAACGATAACGGAAATCATCGATAGTTGCTAAACGCTGGTCCACCGACTCAAAAATTCGAATAATACGGTTGATATGACTGTGCACCATCGCTTCAGCGTCGGCAAAGTCCAGTTCAAACTGTTCCTGATAGTGCTTTGCCAACTTTTCAACTTTAAGCGGGTCAAATTGCAAATCACGTAGCATCGTCAGAATCTGACGACGAAACCGGAACGGGTTGTTTTTCGTTTTTAACGTCTTGTAGTCTGAAACAAGAATATGGGCCACGAATCGATCAAAGAAACTCCGTACAATCTCTTGTGGATTAGAGGTGGCAGCCAGGCTAATTTTCAATTCTCGCAGGCCCAGCATCATATCAGTCAGATGAGCACTGAAATCAGCTGCGGTTTGCGCCGCCTCCTGCAGAGTAATACCCCGACCTGCAGGGTCTTTAATTGCCGATTCCAGAGAACTGAGAACATTCAGTACCGCGCCGCCATAACTACGTTTTTCCAGCTCATTAATACCCACCAGCGTTCGTAACAAGTAACTAATAGCTGGCGATAGCAGAACAAAGGTCCGATAGATCCGCTGTTCCTCTTCCAGCCAGCCGGTTTCAACCAAACGGCGATAGATCCGGCTTGTATATTCAGCGGTAGAACGTGGAAGTTCCTGGCGATCGCTTTCGGACTCGCCCTCTTCGGGCTCCCAGCGGCGCACGCCTAGGCGAACAACGGTATCCTCGATGCAGGAACGGATAAGATCTTTGGGCACAAACGGGTCTACCAGATCTTCATCAAAGAACTGATCAGCCAGATCCAGTAAGACCGCTTCATAGATATGTTTATTTTGCCCCGAGAAGGGTACAAATATTGTTTCGGGAAGCTTTTTAAAAAGCATCTCAGTTAAAATCTCCGGACACGCGAACAAGATGAAGCTACCGATGATAACGGAAATAACCACACTGACCAAGAGGCAAAAAAGGCTACCCTCAACAGGATAACCTTTTCAATTTTTTATATTCAAAAAACATTTATTAATCAACCAGTTAAAAACAT
Source organism: Amphritea sp. (assembly GCA_024679645.1). Classification (GTDB taxonomy): domain Bacteria; phylum Pseudomonadota; class Gammaproteobacteria; order Pseudomonadales; family Balneatricaceae; genus Amphritea. Next base: position 2,300 of record JAIBCZ010000040.1, on the reverse strand, counting down.
GGTCAATGTTTGTTCAGATACTTTTTTTAACCCTTTGCAGGCGTGCATACGTCGCTAGAAGATTCTGATGCTCACTGAAAGCCTCTAATGCCAGTGAAGAACTAACCAAGCCACTAAACACGGCGTTACCATCAATCATATCCAATACAGCCGCGACCCGCTGAACACCATATATTTGATCTAACAATCCCCGATATTCCTCCAGGGGCCGCTCTTGATCTAAACGGAACATCAAACACTGATGCAAGCAACGAAACAATACCGCTCTGTCTTTATCCAGATGACCAAACTGCTGGACCCAGTCACTCCAATACAGCGCGTCTTCCAGCTCACCAAGCTGAAGGTTTAATAAACATTTTAACTCACCTACTCGTAATGTACTCCAGGCCGTCACAGCATCAGTCAGAACACCGATTATGTCGGCAACTCGCTGCTGGTCATCAAAACCAGCTTCCTCTATGCTGACCAGCAAGGTTTCCGCTTCTTCTTCATCCAGTTCAGACAAGCGCAATAAAGGCTCCCGCAAGTCGATACCTGCATTGTTATTGTTCCAGAGCAGCTCATCAACAAGATAGATCTCAGACATACCCGGCACAATAATGCGGCAACTATAGATACCCAGGTGTTCGTATTCTGCAATATAGATATCCATATCCACTTTATGAATCAGGTGACATAACTGCTCAAACTCAGCCTGAGTCCCCCCCTCGATATTCCACTCAGTAAACTCATAATCCGTTTCTGTTGAAAACAGATCCCAGGCGACCGAACCGCTGGAATCGTTGAAATGCGCTTCAAGGTTTTGCTGGTCTGACACCCGAGTGATATCAAAGTCAGGAAGCGGTAACGCCTCCAGACTATCCAGTGCCCGCCCCTGCAACAATTCAGTCACCGCGCGTACCAATGCCACTTCAAACTTAGGATGCGCACCAAATGAAGCATAACAACCACCATCTGCAGGGTTGATCAGCGTGACATTCACTAACGGGAACTTCCCGCCTAGCGAAGCATCCTTTACCACTACAACAAAACCGTGTTCACGTAACGAGGCGATTGACTCAACTACACTCGGGTAACGATCCAGCACGTACGAGGGAATATTGGGCAGGCTAATCCCAGAGGAAATAATCGTATTTTTTATATGTCGCTCAAAAATCTCAGACAATGCCTGCACCCGAGCTTCATTAACGGTATTACCGGCGGCCATACCATTATTCACATAAAGGTTGCCAACAATATTAACCGGCACCCACACTGTTTCAGCGTTACGCTGGCGTTCAAATGGAATAGCACAGATCCCCCGCTGGCGATTACCCGAGTTGGTATCGATCAACATAGAGGCTTTCAACTCACCACTCAGGTTGTAGTGTTTCAAGGTAGGACCATCAAGCAACCCTTCAGGCAACTCTGAATCAACCACCGGGAACCAGCGTTCATTCGGGTAATGAACAAACTCACCTTCAGCAACAGACTGACCCAGATAAAAATCAGCAAAGAAATAGTTACAGCTCAAGCGCTCAAAATATTCACCCAACGCACTGGCTAAGGCCGCATCACGCGTTGCACCTTTACCATTGGCAAACAACATAGGACAGTTACGGTCCTGAATATAAACAGACCAGACATTAGGAACTGGATTAAGCCACTGCACTTCTTCGATTTCAAAACCAAGCCTCTGAAGGTGTGCACTCATTCTGGTAATAGAATCTTCCAGTGGCGCATCTTTACCGGTAATCATAGTCATGTATGAATATCCTTAGTGCCTATATTTATTAGTAGCTAAATCCGTGAAAGAGCCCGCAACACTTAACCCTGATCACTCTATGAATAGCGCAAACCTCAACGTATATACGTTTGTTATACAGAAAACATCTAGTGAACGAAACGCTACCTTGCACTAATTCAATCTGAGCGTCATAAATGACCTTTGCATACACTTTTCGATTGTTATTTAACCACTTAAAAAAACAGTAGATTTTTTGCTTGACGCTACCTCTGCTCATCATTAATATACGCCGCCACGGTTGAGGTGTTCCTCGATAGCTCAGTTGGTAGAGCAGTAGACTGTTAATCTATTGGTCGCTGGTTCGAGTCCAGCTCGAGGAGCCAACTAAAACCGTAATGAATGATTTTCCTCGATAGCTCAGTTGGTAGAGCAGTAGACTGTTAATCTATTGGTCGCTGGTTCGAGTCCAGCTCGAGGAGCCATTCACTCAGATCGGGGCATAGCGCAGCCTGGTAGCGCATCTGCTTTGGGAGCAGAGGGTCGTAGGTTCGAATCCTGCTGCCCCGACCATCTT
>JAIBCZ010000224.1 GCA_024679645.1 Amphritea sp. | reverse complement strand
TAAACAAACTATAGACCCTCTGCTTTACTTAATGCACACCGATCCACAAAGTACAGGAGATTAAGTATGAATACTGAACAACAATACCAGGGAAAATGCTTTTGCGGAGCCGTACAGTTTACCGTCACGACGCAACCGGTTCTGATGGCCTATTGCCACTGTGACTCTTGTCGCCACTGGTCTGCAGGACAGGTCAATGCTTTCACCTTATGGAAGCCCGAAGCCCTGACAGTGACACAGGGTGAAGACGAGATTTGCAGCTATAATAAAACACCCGGCAGTGTGCGCAAATGGTGCCGTAACTGTGGAGGACATTTATTTATAGAACACCCCGATATGGGCGTTATTGATGTCCCGGCCGCCATTATTCCAGAGCTGCATTTTAATCCCGTCTTACATGTACATTATCAGGAAACCGTACAACCCATGGCCGATGGATTACCTAAAATGAAAGACCTACCCCTTGATGCAGGAGGCTCCGGTGAACAGCTCCCCGAGTAACTCCCCAGACTAACAAACCCGATAGTGACTCAGAAGACTCGCGTCTGATTTCGCCTGAAGCGGAGAAAAATCATGGATATCAACGTAGCAATATCACAAAAACCACCGGTACTTTTAGACCTGAAAGCGTCGATTGAACAAGCCGTGAATACCATCGAAGCGGTTGCCTCCCAAGGCACTCAGTTATTAGTATTCCCTGAGGCTTTTTTACCCGGTTACCCCACCTGGATATGGCGCCTCAAACCAGGCGGAGACATGGCGCTGGGCAATCAGCTCCATACCCAACTGCGCAACAATGCAGTCAACATTACCAACGGTGACCTGGAGCCAATCTGCGAAGCCGCTGCCCGACATAATCTGGTTGTCGTCATGGGGATGCACGAAATCGATGCTGAATTCAGTGGCTCTACCCTGTTTAACACGGTGGTGGTGATAGACGCCGATGGCACCCTGCTCAATCGTCACCGCAAGATAATGCCCACTAACCCTGAACGTATGGTCTGGGGTTTTGGTGATGGCAGTGGTTTACGGGTGGTAGACACCCCGGTCGGTAGAATCGGTTGTTTAATCTGCTGGGAAAACTATATGCCTCTGGCTCGCTACGGTCTGTTCGCCCAGGATATCGATATCTATGTCGCACCCACCTGGGATAGCGGCGATACCTGGATAGCTTCCATGAACCATATTGCCCGAGAAGGCGGCTGCTGGGTTTTAAGTACCGCCACCGCAATGCAGGGTAAAGATATTCCCGATAGTTTTCCGGAACGAGACCGACTGTTTCAAGCTGATGAGTGGATCAACCCTGGCGATGCTGTAGTCGTAAAACCATTTGGTGGGGTTATCGCCGGCCCTCTACATAATGAAAAAGGCGTGTTATTTGCCACTATTGATATTGAAGCTGCGCGGGAGTCACGCAAAGCACTCGATGTGGCAGGCCATTACAATCGTCCTGATATATTCCACTTAGAAATAGACCGGCGTGCAATACCGCCAGTTACCTTCACAGATAATGCAGACTGAAACCCCGTTCTATAGAACCCAAAAGCCCGGCAGTTAAGAGCCGGGCTTTTTATCAGAACCGTTATCAAGCAGCCTGAACCGCTTCGATGCCACAACGACTAAATGCGGTTAGCATCGCCTGCAGGGCTGCAGCTGAAGTATCTTCGGCCACCGCGACAGCACAATACTCTTCGCCATTAATCTGCACCGCAATACAAGCCTGAGCATTAGCATCTGTGCCTCCACTGATCGCATGCTGATCAAACTGGATAACTTCAATCTGGCATTGATAACCGGTAGTCAAAGCCGCACAAAGCGCCTCCAATGCACCGGCACCTTCACCGTTGATCTGCTGTTCACCGATTTTAAATCCAGCACTTACATGCTGCCCCTCTGCGTGAAGATCGTAGTCATGCAGTTGCCACTGGGACACAACAGCAACAAAGTGCTCTTCAAACAGACGCTTTATATTGGTTGGGGAAACCTCAATGCCACTCTGTTCCGCAGCACCCTGAACAACACGACTCAAGGGGAAGTGCATCCACTTTGGCAGGCAGATATCGTAATCCCGCTCCAGCACTAGTGCCACACCACCTTTACCACTCTGAGAATTAATCCGCACCACCGCTTCATATTCACGACCGATATCCCGTGGATCAATTGGCAGGTATGCAACGTCCCAGTGAGCTTTTTTATGTTCTGTATGATAGTTCACTGACTTACGAATCGCGTCCTGATGGCTACCAGAGAAAGCGGTATATACCAACTCTCCAGCCCAGGGGTGACGAACCCCTACCGGGATACCAGTGCAGCTTTCCACCACCTCATTTATTTCGATGATATCGGAGAAATCCAACTTCGGATCAACCCCCTGTGAATACAAGTTCATCCCCATGGTGATCACGTCCATATTACCGGTACGCTCACCATTACCCATCAGCGTGCCTTCAACCCGGTCAGCACCAGCCAATATACCCAACTCTGCAGCCGCAACCGCACAGCCACGATCGTTATGGGTATGCAGACTCACCCGCACATACTGTCGGTTTTTCAGTTTACGACAGAAATACTCCACCTGATCAGCAAACAAGTGCGGAGATGACATCTCCACCGTTGCCGGCAAATTAATAATAATGTCGCGACCACCTTCGGGTTGCCACTGATCGATCACCGCATCACACACCTCAATAGCATAATCCATTTCGGTACCGCTGAAGCTTTCCGGTGAGTACTGAAAAGACCACTGGGTATCCGGGTGATACGCAGCATACTGCTGCACCCATTTCGCCCCCTGAACAGCGATCGCCTTGATCCCATCACAGGACTGGCCGAAGACCTGTTCCCGCTGCACGGTCGAGGTCGAATTATAAACATGAATCGTTGCCTTCTTCACTCCGGCCATCGCTTCATAGGTACGTTTAATCAACTCTTCGCGGGCCTGGGTCAGCACCTGAATAGTGACATCATCAGGAATTCTTTTCTCATCTACCAGCTTACGTACGAAATCAAAGTCAGGCTTAGAGGCGGAAGGGAAACCCACTTCAATCTCTTTGAAACCCAGCTTAACTAACAGATCAAACAGACGGGTCTTCTGCTCAACACTCATCGGATTAACCAGTGCCTGATTGCCATCCCGCAGATCTACACTGCACCAGTCAGGCGCTTGCGTCAGGGCTTTGTCTGGCCAGGTACGGTCGGTCAAACGGATCGGTTCAAATGCACTGTATTTACGATGGTCGAACATAGTGTGGTCCTGAAGGTATCTGCCTGTGGCAGTCAATTTATTTATCAATATAAAGTTGAAATCCCGCGCGGTAGAGCGCGGGACCAAATCTGTATATCGCATACTTGTGGTACACATCAATCAGCCCGGTAGACTGGCGCTTAAACCTGGTTAAACACTTTTGGTGTTTTCACCCACACCCGCTGGTAACGGTCTGCTTTATTGGCTTTCGGCAAGTATTTATCGCTGCAGCAATCAATAGAGCAAAGTTTAAAGAGATTGATGCGCAATATCCGATCTAAATAATAGAAATTTATAAAAATTGCGCAATATTAATAACTAAAATACAATAAACCTATACATATAATTGCGCAGAGTTAAAAGACAATGAAATCAAACCATCCTATCGACAGCTTTGACTTAAGAATATTGCGCGAATTACAACAGGACGGGGGGCTCTCAAACCAGGACCTTGCTGAGAAAGTGGGACTAACGGCTGCACCCTGTTCCCGACGAGTCAAAGCACTGGAAGAAGCAGGAGTTATCAAAGACAGAGTCGTAAGAATTGATGAACGGGCGGTAGACCTCAATCTGATAGCCATACTCCACATCAGTATGGACAAGCATATCCCTGAACGCTTTGAAGAGTTTGAAACGACCATTAGTAGCTTTCCAGAGGTGATGGAATGTTACCTGATCACCGGTCATGATGCGGATTATCAACTTAAAGTTGCCGTCCCTGATATGGATCGCTATCACGATATACTACTGGGCAAGATAACTCGTATTCGCGGCGTAACCGGCGTTAAATCGGCTTTTATAATGCGTAAAATTGTTGATAGCACAGCGGTGCCACTTACTTATATTACTAGTTAATAGAACGCAGGCAGCAACGAACAAACAGATATTTAAAGAATCAT
>JAIBCZ010000181.1 GCA_024679645.1 Amphritea sp. | reverse complement strand
TTCAGAGAAACCGTTCAAAGCAAAGTTTTTACGCGCCCAGTTCAGATAGGTAGCCGACATATCAACACTGGTAGTTGAGCGGGCGCCACCTTTGGCTGCATGAAGGGATACTGTTGAGGTGTAACTGAACAGATTAAGAAAATCCTTCCCTTTAGCTTGCTGCTGTACTTGCAAACGAACAGGCCGATGGTCGAGAAACAGGCCCGTATCGAGATAATCTTCCAGGTTGACCAGAATGCGGCAACCGCCTTCATTCACATCAAAATAATGCTCTGTCTGATCACGTTTCTCATATTGATTGGTGCCTTGTTGCCGCTTACGCTGCTTCAATACAATTTTCTCGGCAGGAATACCCAGCACAGAGGGCAGCACTGCGACTATCTCCTGTAACCGGGCAAACGCTTTTACTACATCGATACTCTTTGGTGCCTGATATTCCTGAACATGAACCCAATCATTGTACAGATCAATTGCCGCCGAATACTCCGGCAGATCAGCATCATATAAGCGATAACAGCTTATATTCTCACGCTTTGCCCACTTACCCAGCTGTTTCAGGTTTTTCTTAAGACGGTTAGCCAGCATCTGAGCACCATCACTTAACTCAACTGGCGCAGACTCAACAATTGCTGCTGTTTCAACAGCAGGCTGAATCATCTCAGGTTGTGCTTCAACCAATAATTCAGACGCCTTACGCGCTCTTATATTAAAGAGTTGCAGCTGACTTGGTATGGCACCGTTATACAATTTATAGGTCTTATCCGACGCTAACTTCATCATCCGGCACAGCTCGGGGTTTCCGGTAAACACCGCCGCTTGCCAGCCTGTAAAGTCAGCTTTTAAGCGTTCTCCCAGATGCTGATAGAGGAAAAACAGTGTCGGCTCATCTCCCAGACGCTCACCGTAAGGCGGGTTTGTAATAACCAGACCCTGCTCATCAGAGGCCGGACGAGCCAGCCGTGAAAGATCCCGGCGTTCAAGATGAATAAGCATTTCTATACCGGCACGCCGGGCATTCTCACGGGCGTGATTCAATACTTTAATATCCGCATCGAAGCCTTCAAAACGGCTGCTCACCTGCTTCAGACCGGCCTCTCTCCGCTCTTTTGCCTCGTCTAATAAAGCCTGCCAGATACCATTATTGTGTTGCGTCCAGTAGGTAAAACCATAATCCCGGCGAAACAACCCTGGCGCGATATCCGCCGCCATCAACGCCCCTTCTACCAATAACGTGCCAGAGCCACACATCGGATCAAGCAAAGCCTGACCTTCGGCGGCTTTAGCCGGCCAGCCGCAACGATATAGAAGCGCTGCAGCCAGGTTCTCTTTCATCGGCGCCTTACCAGCCTCTAACCGGTATCCACGACGATGCAGGCTATCACCTGACATATCGATAGCGATCGTTGCTTCGCCTCGCTGCAGGTGAACATTAACCCGAAGATCCGGCTTCTGACGTTCGACCGATGGACGGCGACCGGTTTCATCCCGAATCTGATCGACAATGGCATCTTTAACCTTCTGCGCACCAAACCGGCTATGATTAATGCCCTCAGACTGGCCGGTAAAATCGATCAACAAAGTACCTTCCGGACGCATGTGCTCCAGCCAGCTAACCTCTTGTACGCCACGATAAAGCTCATCGGCCGTTTCTGCCGGGCAACGCTTTAGCTCCAGTAAAACCCGGTTCGCCACCCGCGACCATAAACAGGCACGATACGCCGCCTCAAGCCCACCGGAAAAATAAACACCGGCCAGCGTTTGTTTTGGCGTTTCAACATTCAGCGCCTGTAGTTCATCAAAGAGAACAGGCTCTAGCCCTTTAGGGCAGGTAGCAAAGAATTTCATATGCAGGTAATACCTCGATTAAGAACGCGCATCTTAACGGCAAACGCTTTTAAGACCAATGACTAAGATTCGAATTCAAAATAATAGTCTTTAAAGTGAATTTTTTTCACTCCGCTTTTACTGTTTTAAAGATGCTTCGCAACCTATTGAAGTCAGGACAATTTTTGCAGTTGCGTTGAATGTAATTCTATTAAAACATCAGCTTCAATATATTTTTTTAATTACACACCCGATTATATTTCCGCCATTGTGAAATTCTGTGAAGTTCATAGTCCGACTGAAATACTATGAGATATAAGCAAGATATCAAATCCAATAAAGCAACATAAATCACAGGAGCAAATGAGTCACAGAAACCAGGTTCGCTGAGAGGCAGGGATGTACTGAAATTATCTAACACTATTTCACTGTTAAACTCGTCACATGCAGCAACCTATCGAAAAATATAAGAACCAGAGAGGCTGTCTTATGAAGAGACAAAAACGTGATCGTTCTTCAGTACTTTTCAACCGCGGTTTTCAAGCCGGGCTCGTCGGAAAATCAAGAGACGAGTGCCCAGTCAATGTTCAAGATCTACGTAGTCACTGGATGAGTGGCTGGCGCGAAGGTCGGGAAGCTCACTGGAATGGTCAATCGGGTGTCTCAGCTATAAATAGTAACCCATCTCTCCATTAATTACGGACCCACTATAGTTTAACGAGTGGACAGAATAAAAAGAAGGCTCCTAAGGGAGCCTTTCTTATGCCTATAAACCGTGACAACCTTCCTCAAAGAGCGAGGCTTCAAGCTTTATGTTTAAGGTCCGCAATGGCTTTAACCGACTCTGTTATCAATTCAGGGCCACGATAGATGAAGCCAGAATAAACCTGAACCAGTGAAGCGCCTGCTTCTATTTTTTCTGCCGCATCAAAACCATTAGTGATACCACCTACACCGATAATGGGTAGCGCACCGTCTAATTCCCGCGCCAGAATCCGAATAGCCTTAGTAGAGGCATTACGTACAGGAACACCACTTAGCCCCCCCGCTTCAGCTGAAATAGGCGAGTCTTCAACGCCCTCACGTGACAACGTGGTATTCGTCGCAATAACACCATCCATTTCATAAGATTTAAGGGCCGATGCAACCAGCCCAAACTCATCTTCATTCATATCCGGTGCGATTTTGACTGCGACAGGCACATACTTACCATGAAGTTGAGCCAGTTTTGCCTGCTCAGTTTTCAGTGCTGCCAGCAGCTCATTGAGGGAATCGCCAAACTGCAAAGTTCTAAGTCCCGGGGTATTCGGTGATGAGACATTGACAGTAATATAAGATGCCTTTTCATACACTTTTCTCATGCTGATCAGGTAATCATCGGTAGCCTGCTCAACCGGAGTATCAAAGTTCTTACCAATATTGATACCCAGTACACCATCAAAGCGACTTTTTTCAATATTAGCCAGTAGCGTATCTACACCCTGATTATTGAACCCCATCCGATTGATAATCGCCTGATGTTCAGGAATACGGAACAATCTGGGTTTAGGATTACCTGGCTGAGGACGGGGCGTCACTGTGCCAACTTCAACAAAACCAAACCCAAGTGCTGCCATGCCATCGATCGCGATACCATTCTTATCCAGACCCGCAGCCAGACCAACCGGATTGGGAAACTGAATTCCCATCACTTCAACCGGCGAACTTAACGATTTAGTCGCACAAAGAGAACTCAAACCCAGATTAGCCATCAGGTTGAGACCATTCAGAGACAGGTCGTGAGCCTTTTCTGGATCGAGCTTAAACATCAAAGATCGGGCAGCTTGATAGAGCATGGGATTCCGTTAGTCGAATTAATGTGCGGGCATTATATGCAAAGCAGTCAGCGCTGTAAAAAAATCAGAGCCTCTCTATAGCATTGAATTTGCCGGTGTCGGTGAAACTTATCCGAAAACAACCATGAATTCCATTATGCAAAAGGTAAGGCTGCAATAAGGAAGAGGGAAATCTTACACGTCGTCCATCCCGACTCACCGCAATGACATCAGTGACCCGTTGCTGATAGTGAGCCAGGTACTCATCTGAGGACAAACTTATATCGACAATAACCTGCAGCATATTGATATCTGAACATAATTAAAAAATCGGAATAGAACAATTAATGTTTAGCTATTTTACTGACAGCGCCGTGCCAATTCCACCAGTTCAGCAATAGTAACCGTATACATAGCATAATCGGGGCGTTCCACCTCTTTCAGCTCCCTGATAAGTTGCTGCCAACGTGACAGAGGCTGCTCATACTGCGCCATCCAGCTCTCAAGAGAATCCTCCTCAACAGCGTGCTTTAGCACTGCTGAAACGATGACTCGCTGTTGCGAGTCTATATCATCACGAAATGATTCCCGTGCCAATAGTTGCCATCGACTCCCTCGCTCCAGTTTATTGAGCCGAGAGCTTAACCAATGCAGATGTAACACTTCCCCTACCTGAAACATCACCTCAGCAACCCGCTCAACCGGTTGGTCATTGGCTCCCGCCACATCGATAATATTCAGTACAGTATATAAACACCGGGTACCGGCAATCATTGCCGCCAATTCTTCAGGCACTCTGGCTCCGACAAAAAGCTCATGGGCTTTATGCCAGTCCTGCTTCGGCTGCCCACAAAGGTATTTCCCTAGCTGGCCGGCAATTTCAGCAATTGTTACGCGGTAAAGCTCTACCTCTTTCGGACAAACCACCTCATGATCACTGCGATTGACGACAAACCAACGGGTAGATCTGCGTATCAGATACTGGAGTTCATTCATCATTGATAGCTGTATATTTGCATCCACCTGGTAGTCGAGCGCCTCTATCTGCCGCCAGATATGCTGGATATCAAAGACCTCCCGAGCCAATACATAGGCACGCGCAATGCGACCAATATTCGATCGGGTAGACGCGCGTAAACGATCGACAAATTTAAACCCCATGTAATTAACAATATTGTTGGCTAATTGAGTGGCAATAATCTCGCGCTTCAATGGATGCTGTTGGAGCAATACAGGATAAGTTTCAACCAAGCGCACAGGGAAAGCGTTCATGATCTCTTCAGCCAAAAAAGGATCATCAGGAGCACCCGAGTCTAATAACTGCTGTTTAAGCTCCCCTTTACTATATGAAATCAATACCGCCAGTTCAGG
>JAIBCZ010000047.1 GCA_024679645.1 Amphritea sp. | reverse complement strand
GCGGCTTGCCGGCGCTGCCGTTGCCACAAAAAGGCACACGCTTGGCTTCGCCAACCGCTTAGCCTTTTTGAGTGGCTCGACGTCGCTTCGCGACTTGCTCGTAGTTCGTTGCTCGAAAAAGCGGAAAGAAAAAAGCATGAAGAGAAGAGAGCCCTAGGCTCTCTTGTTTGTTTTGGGCGTTATATTCAGGGAAAGAATTAACCCTTTGATTAAATTGAACCTGACATTTATGCTAGAAAACAGATCATTACAGGGAAGCATCGTCACAATTAATAGGGAGTTTTAAAGTTGAGCATAGAGTTTTTAGAAACTGACTTCGATAAAGCCAGCTATCTAGTTAATGTTTTGACGGCCAGAGCTACCGGTATGGCTTCAGACGATAGCGAATATGAAACGTTACGAAAAGAACTACTAAACAACCCTTCAATTGCGCCACATTTACCCTCTTGGATAAAGCTGCATAGAAATTTAGATTCCTTCTGGGGATTTATTCAGCCTAAATTCCCTACATATGCGGAACGTAGGACATACCTTTCAGAGCAATTTACACAACTACTTGACGCATTAGAGTTTGGCGACACTATTAAACCGGCTCAGGTAGTTCCTCTTTCAAAAAACCTTGTATCTCCTCCACCTCAGGCACCTCAAGTGGCGAGAAACAAACGGAAAGTATTTATAGTTCACGGAAGGGATAATGAGGCCAAACAAGAAGTAAGCAGATTTATTGAAACTTTAGGATTGGAAGCTATCATTTTGCATGAGAAAGCTAATGCAGGAATGACCATTATTGAAAAGATTGAAAAGTACTCCAACGATGCTGATTTCGCTTTAGTTTTATATACCGCTTGCGATAAAGGCCGGGGGGCTCATGAGACCAAAATCCCTGCGAGAAATAGGGCTCGCCAAAACGTCGTTTTTGAGCATGGTTATTTAATGGCAAAACTTGGAAGGGAAAATGTGTGCTCCTTGGTTAAAGGGAAAATAGAAACCCCGAATGATATTAGCGGGGTTGTTTACGTCGGCCTCGATAACTGCGGTGCTTGGAAAAATGATGTAGCAAAAGAGCTTAAAGCTTGCGGTTATTCTATTAACTCAACCTTTTGAATCAATAGGGTCAGATTCATTTACTTTCTAGCAGTGTAACGACAGATCTTTCTAGCAAGGGCGCAGCCCGTCGAGCAAGTCGCGGAGCGACGTTCTAGCTAGCAACACGTTCTTCGTTGCGGTCTAAGCGCAAAGCAACCTCGTAGTTTCGCGACAGAAAAGAATTGCACTAAGTTAAGCAGTTTTAGTCGCTCTGTAAATTAGGCCGTACCTGCCGTTTTTGTTTATAGATGTATCTCTGTGCCCTCGGTGTTCTCTGTGGTGAATACTTGCAGGGATAAATAGGGTCAAAATTACAGCTTCATTTATCTCTGCACGGCACCAAACTGATTGCTACACTGATCCTAGTCACCCTCAAATATCAATACGTAAAGCCGTCTATTGTGTGCTGAAATTTAACATAACAACGCAGAGTGAATGTCCTATGTCTATACCTGAAAAAGACTGGAAATTATTTCGTAAGTTACAAACGGAGTTAACCGATACTGCTTGCGAAATGATATTTAGGCGAGTTGAAGACATTACCAATGAGAGACATGGTAAAGAACATCAATCATATCTAGAGTTGTATCGCTTGATTGAGTTTGAAGATAACAAAATAGCAGAGATGTTCAATAATCCTACTCGCAATAATGTGTCATTGAAGATTGCCGCTTTAAAAAAACATGCTGTTTTAAGCGATGAGCAACTCCAACTATTTAGCAAAGAAACTCAAGAATTTGTACACAGCTTTCTCCATTTTCAGTAAAGAGGCAGATTTTGTATTCGGTGCTTTTTCTAGCAAGGGCGCAGCCCGCCGAGCAAGTCGCGAAGCGACATTCTAGCGAGCAACGCGCTTTTCGTTGCGGTCTGCTCTACAAACTGCAACGTCCGGCATCTGGAATATGACCAGCATCCCGAGTTACACGCCTACTTAATTGTGCAGAAAAGCTAAGCGTCTATCACCGTAAGCACACGCCTCCTACAACAAAAAAGAGAGCCAACGGCTCTCTTTAGTTTTTATATCTTTGCTTTTTCTAGCAAGGGCGCAGCCCGTCGAGCAAGTCGCGCAGCGACGTTCTAGCGAGCAACACGCTTTTCGTTGCGATCTTAAAAATAAAAGCGGAGCTTTTATTTGCGTGGCGCGTAAGCAAAGACGTCAGAATGAATCTGTTCGTCCTGCAAACCTTTGGCCTCACACGCGTCGGCCAGCGCGTATACCATCCCCGGTGAGCCACTGGTGAAGATCTCAACATTCTCAAAGCTGTCAAAATCAGCCACGATAGCATCCGGCAGTAGTGCGCAGCGGCCGGACCAACCGGGGCTATTGTCTGGCTCGCTAACAACCAGATGAACATGAATATTAGTATGCTCAGCAGCCCATTGCAGAGGCAGCTTCTCCAGATAAAAATCCGCTTCTACCCGGGCGCCCCAGTAGATATGAATCGGGTTTGTAACCTGATTAGCCAACAGGTGTTCTGCAATGCTCTTAATCTGCGAAAAGCCAGTACTGGCAGCGGCCAGAACGATTACTTTATCGCCAGCCAGCTGGCTGGCTTCCAGATAACAGTCACCTTTTGGCAGTTCGATCTTCACGCTGGAGTTATTCTTCAGGTGATCCATGATCGCCATCGACAGTTCACCTTCCGGCGTACAGCGGATATGCAGTTCGATATCGCTACTGAAATCAGGCGCGCTGCCAATGGAAAAAGCGGCACGGCGCCCATCGGGAAGAATCAGTTCAAGGTACTGTCCCGCATGAAACTCTGTTGCCTGACGGCCGGTTACCGGCAGGTGCAGGCGCACCCGGTACACTTCTTCATTTAGCGACTCTACCGACGCAATCTCACAAACCAGTTCTTTCACTTGTATCTCTCCAGGGCGTAATAACCCTTTAATTCTCACCCGAATATCACTGCGAGGAACCGCTGTACAGGCAAATATCTGCGCCGGCGCTTGCCCCTCTTCTAACTGCAGCGCCAGTTCAGGGTAACGCTGCTGTACACTGCCGCTTAGCAGTGCTGTTTTACAAATTTCACAGACCCCGTTACGACAACTAAAGCGCATGGTGTAGCCCGCATCTCGCAAGCTATCCAGTATCGGCAAACCCGACTCTGCACTGACTTCATGGATGTCATTAACGGTTATGGTAAAACGGTCATTCAAGCGGTATACCTAATTCATCCCAGATATCATCCACCCGCTGTTTCACTGCGGGAGTCATCACAATCGGTTCGCCCCATTCGCGCTCTGTCTCACCGGGCCACTTATTGGTGGCATCCATTCCCATCTTTGAGCCCAGCCCGGAGACCGGTGAAGCAAAATCCAGGTAATCGATCGGGGTATTGTCGATCATGGTGGTATCCCGAATCGGGTCCATGCGTGTGGTGATAGCCCAAATAACGTCATTCCAGTCCCGGGCATTAATATCATCATCACAGACAATAACGAACTTGGTGTACATAAACTGCCGCAGGAAGGACCAGACACCCAACATCACCCGCTTAGCATGACCCGGGTACTGCTTCTTCATGGTCACGACCGCCATGCGGTAAGAACAGCCTTCCGGTGGCAGGTAAAAGTCGGTAATCTCAGGAAACTGCTTCTGCAATATGGGAACAAACACCTCATTCAGCGCCACACCCAGTACCGCTGGCTCATCCGGTGGACGGCCGGTATAAGTGCTGTGATAGATAGGGTCAGGCCGGTGAGTAATACGCTCAACGGTAAACACCGGGAAGCTATCCACCTCGTTGTAGTATCCGGTATGGTCGCCAAAAGGACCTTCATCGGCCATCTCTTCAGGGTCGATATAACCCTCAAGGATAAACTCAGCGCTGGCAGGCACTTGCAGATCGCTACCGATACACTTAGTAATTTCAGTTTTACCGCCGCGCAGTAACCCGGCAAACGCATACTCTGATAAGGTATCCGGTACCGGCGTCACTGCGCCTAAAATAGTCGCCGGATCAGCTCCTAGAGCAACGGCAACCGGAAAATTCTCCCCCGGATGCTGCTCTTTCCACTCGCGGAAGTCTAATGCACCGCCCCGATGCGACAACCAGCGCATAATTAACTTATTTTTACCGATCACCTGTTGCCGATAGATGCCCAGATTCTGACGTTCTTTGTATGGGCCTTTGGTAATCACCAGTGGCCAGGTAACGAGCGGACCGGCATCTCCGGGCCAGCAACGCTGTACCGGGATAGTCCCCAGATCAACATCATCACCTTCAATGACATGGGTCTGGCAGGCAGCATTGCGGACCTTCTTCGGTCCCATATTCAGTACTTGTTTGAAGATCGGCAGTT
The DNA here is from genome assembly GCA_024679645.1 of Amphritea sp. Taxonomy (GTDB): domain Bacteria; phylum Pseudomonadota; class Gammaproteobacteria; order Pseudomonadales; family Balneatricaceae; genus Amphritea. The sequence goes on along the minus strand of JAIBCZ010000047.1, from coordinate 7,782 downwards.
TTTCCCAGGCGTCTTTCATTCCTTTAGGGGGCTCTGGCTCTTTCAGCATCGCCAATAGTTTGCCCACTTCTCGCAGACTGGAAACATCTTCCTGTCCCATCCCCAGCGCCACACGCTTCGGGGTACCAAACAGGTTCGCCAGTACGGGATAGTCATAGCCTTTAGGATTTTCAAACAGCAGCGCAGGGCCTTCCGCGCGCAGCGTACGATCGCAGATCTCGGTCATTTCCAGATCAGGATCGACTTCTGTCGTGATACGTACCAACTCACCCTTCTGTTCCAGGCTGTTGATAAAGTCGCGCAGGTCTTTATATTTCAGATTTGACATAATTTTCAGCAATAAAAAAGGGCAAGCCGTAAGCTTACCCTTTCAGAACAGAGATATGAATCAGGAACGGCGCATAGAGAGGAAGAATTCGTCGTTCGTTTTGAAGTCTTTCAGTTTATCCAGTACAAACTCGATAGCAGCAGAATCTTCCATAGGATCCAACAGTTTACGCAGAATCCACATCCGCTGCAGCTCTTCTTCAGAAGTCAGCAGATCTTCGCGACGCGTTCCTGAGCGACGGATATTGAAAGCCGGGTAAACCCGCTTCTCAGCCACTTTACGGTCCAGATGCACTTCAGAATTACCGGTACCTTTGAATTCCTCAAAGATAACTTCATCCATCTTCGAACCGGTATCAACCAGTGCCGTCGCGATGATTGTCAGGCTGCCACCCTCTTCGATATTACGCGCAGCACCGAAGAAACGCTTAGGACGTTCCAGCGCGTGGGCATCCACACCACCGGTCAGTACTTTACCGGATGATGGAATCACGGTGTTGTAAGCACGGGCCAGACGAGTGATAGAGTCCAGCAGAATCACAACATCTTTCTTATGCTCAGTCAGACGCTTAGCCTTCTCAAGCACCATCTCAGCAACTTGTACGTGACGGGAAGGCGGTTCATCGAAGGTCGATGCTACCACTTCACCACGGACAGTCCGCTGCATTTCGGTTACTTCCTCCGGACGCTCATCGATCAGTAGTACGATCAGGTGAACTTCGGGGTTATTACGGGTAATTGAGTTAGCGATGTTCTGCAGCATCAGCGTCTTACCCGCTTTAGGCGGAGACACCAGCAGTGCACGCTGGCCTTTACCCATAGGGCAAACCAGATCGATAACACGAGCAGTCAGATCTTCTGTGCTGCCGTTACCCAGTTCCATCTTCAACCGTTCCTGCGCAAACAGCGGAGTCAGGTTTTCAAATAGAATCTTATTCTTGGCATTTTCCGGCTTATCAAAGTTGATCTGGTCAACTTTCAACAGGGCGAAATAGCGCTCGCTGTCTTTCGGCGGACGAATCTTGCCGGAGATAGTGTCACCGGTACGCAGGTTAAACCGGCGAATCTGGCTCGGTGATACATAGATATCATCTGGACCGGCAAGGTAAGAACCTTCCGCAGACCGCAGGAAGCCAAAGCCATCCTGCAAAATTTCCAATACGCCATCACCGTAAATATCTTCACCACTCTTAGCATGACGCTTAAGAATAGAAAAAATTGCATCTTGTTTGCGGGAGCGACCGAGGTTATCAAGTCCCATCTCTTTCGCTATTTCTAGCAGTTCAGGAACGCTTTTCTTTTTAAGTTCAGTAAGATTCATAGGTATATGTGTAGGAAGACAGGTCAAGGCCTTGAGCGATAATAGCAAAAGCCATTGAGGTCAGATTGATTTGAATAAGGAAACCAGGTTTCTGGCACAGAAATAAATATTTGGAAAAGACACTATAATGCGTTGATCAAAAAGAGTCCAGTAAATCAGGGAGCAAACCATGATCTCGGTCACTCCCTACAATTTTAGTACCTTTTAGATACTATCTTCGATAAATGCAGCCAGCTGAGACTTAGACAACGCCCCCACTTTGGTGGCTTCAACCGCACCATCTTTAAACAGCATCAGCGTTGGAATACCACGGATACCAAATTTTGGCGGGGTTTCGTTGTTCTCGTCGATATTCAGCTTACAGACTTTCAGCTTACCTGCGTAATCTTTAGCGATCTCTTCCAGAACCGGCGCAATCATTTTGCACGGACCACACCACTCTGCCCAGTAATCAACCAGTACTGGCCCTTCCGCTTTCAATACATCCTCTTCGAAGGAGCTATCAGTCACGTTAACGATATTTTCACTCATATAAAGCCTCTGCCGTGAGATTCACTCAAATTTAATAACCACCGATCATACCACTGTCTCTAAACGCTTGTGAATACCGGGGAACCCTTCTCAAGTAAAAGCTTGCTATAACAAGGCTATACTCTAAACAGTCACCGTTATCTGATAAGCTAAACCCAACATCATCTCGAAGTTAATTCTATATGAACCAAGAAACCGCCAGTATTAATCCTCCAGAGTCCTCCCTGCTAGCCGCAATCGATCTGGGCTCTAACAGCTTTCATATCGTCGTCGCTAAACTGGTTCAGGGCGAACTTCAGCCTATCGATCTGCTGTCAGACAAAGTTCAGCTGGCCGCTGGCCTCGATGAAAACCGGATGCTGACCCCCGAAGCACGACAGCGGGGACTTGATTGTCTGGAGCGATTCGCGCAAAGAGTCCGCGACATTCCAGACCAACAGATCCGGATCGTAGGCACTAACGCTCTGCGGGAAGCAGCTAACAGCCATGAATTTATCCGTGACGCTGAAAAACTTATGGGCTGCCCGATAGAAGTCATTGCCGGTATAGAGGAAGCCCGGCTGATCTATCTTGGAGTGTCGCATACAATGGCCGGTGAGAATGGCCGCCGACTGGTTATCGACATCGGCGGTGGTAGTACCGAATTTATTATCGGTGAACGCTTCGAGCCCCTTGAACTGGAAAGCCTTGAGATGGGCTGCGTTAGTTTCAATAAACGCTACTTCGCCGATGGTGTCATCAGTGAAAAGAGATTCCAACTAGCCGTGTTTGGCGCCCTGCGTGAACTGCTCAGCATTAAGCGTAAATATCGCCGGCTTGGCTGGGAGGATTGCGTCGGCTCTTCTGGCACCATAAAAGCGGTCCGCCAGGCCTGTATAGCGCTGGGCTATTCCACTGACAAAATCACCACCGCAGCACTGCAGCAACTGAAAGAGAAAATTCTCAGCTACAACCACGTCGACGAGATCGACATTGACGGTTTGAAAGAGCAACGCCGCGCTGTATTTCCTGCGGGCCTCGCTATTCTATCTGCTGCATTTGAATCCCTGGGCATCAAGGAGATGAGCATCTCTGAAGGCGCACTGCGAGAGGGCCTGCTCTACGATATGGCAGGCCGTCTGCGCCATGAAGATGTGCGCGAGCGCAGTATCAACGCGATGATGCAGCGCTACCATGTCGATCAGGAACAAGCGATGCGGATTGAACAAACCGCACTCATAGCCCTGACTCAAGTACGCGGCAGCTGGCATCTGGACAATAACGAATACCATAATATGCTCAGCTGGGCATCACGCTGCTGCGAGTGCGGCCTGACCATCGCCCACAGCCAATATCATAAACATAGCGCTTACCTGCTGCTTAATTCAGACCTGCCCGGCTTTACTAAACAGCAACAAATTCAACTGGCAGCCATGGTTCAGGATCACCGACGTAAATTTTCTCAATCAGGCTTTGAGCGGATGCAACCCCGGGAGAGTAAGCACTTTAGTCGCCTGACCATACTCCTCAGACTCGCCTTCGTCCTGCACCGTAATCGAAGCCGTGAGCGCCTGCCGGCATTCCATCTGACCGCTGAGAAAAACGCGCTTTCACTCAGCTTCCCGGACAACTGGCTCAGCCACCAGCCCCTGACCCAAACAGACCTGGAACACGAAGCTGCGTATCTCGCGAATGCAGGGTACTCTCTTACGTTCAAGTAGCTAGACGTCACAAAGAGCGTGACTGGCTAGACGCGGCTTCGCCGCTAGGTAGTCTGTAGGAGCGGCTTCCAGCCGCGAATGAAGACAAGCTAAAACTGATCGCGGCTGGAAGCCGCTCCTACAGATATAAAGAAGGCTCTTTCGAGCAACCAGCGACTGCATTAATGCAAAAAGGCTCCCGAGGGAGCCTTTTTTGTGCAGATCGCGTTTAGGCTTGTGGGCCTGCGGCGATGATAGTTTCTGCTACACCTTCAAACTTCGTGAAGTTGGCGGTGAACTGACCGATCAGGTCTTTAGCAGTAGCATCGTATGAACCTTTGTCTGCCCAGGTATCACGCGGATTCAGCAGTGCAGAATCAACACCAGGTACAGCGGTAGGCACTGTCAGGTTAATACCTTCCAGATACTGAGTCGGTACATCGATCAATGCGCCGCTCTGAATGGCTGCGATGATGCCACGAGTCGTCGGAATATTGAAACGCGAGCCAGTACCGTAAGCACCGCCGGTCCAGCCGGTATTCACCAGGTATACCTGGCTATCAAACTCTTCAATCCGCTTAATCAGCAGGTCAGCGTATTCGCTAGCAGGACGCGGGAAGAAAGGCGCACCGAAACAGGTTGAGAAGGTAGACTTAATACCGCCACCAGAGCCCATCTCTGTAGAACCCACCAACGCGGTGTAACCGGACAGGAAGTGATATGCCGCAGCTTCTTTAGACAAAATAGAAACAGGAGGCAGAACACCGGTCAGGTCACAGGTCAGGAATACAATCGCCTTAGGCTCACCACCTTTGTTCTCTTCGGTACGCTTCTCAACGTGCTCCAGAGGGTATGCGCAACGACCATTTTCAGTCAGCGTCGTATCGCAGTAATCAGCGGTACGGGCTTCGTTCAGAGTAACGTTCTCTACGATCGCACCGAAACGAATAGCATCCCAGATAATCGGCTCGTTCTTCTGACTCAGGTCGATGGTCTTAGCGTAGCAACCGCCTTCCAGGTTAAAGACTACGCCCTTACCCCAACCGTGCTCGTCATCACCGATCAGGTAACGATCCGGATCAGCAGACAGCGTCGTTTTACCGGTACCAGACAGTCCAAAGAACAAAGTAGTATCGCCATCTTCGCCAACGTTAGCCGAGCAATGCATCGGCAGAACATCTTTCTCAGGCAGCAGGAAGTTCTGAACAGAGAACATTGCCTTTTTCATTTCGCCCGCATAGCGCATGCCAGCCAACAACACCTTGCGCTTGGCAAAGTTAATGATGACGCAACCTTCGCTATTAGTGCCATCACGCTCAGGAACACACTCAAAGCCAGCAGCATTAATAATCTGCCACTCTTCTTTTGCTTTTTGGTTGTACTCGGCTGGACGGATAAACAGGTTCTGGCCAAACAGATTCTGCCATGCAGTTTCTGTCGACATCTTAACCGGCAGGTAGTGGTGAGGATCTGATCCCACGTGAACGTTAGATACAAAGTGCTCGCGTTCAGCCAGATGCTCTTCAACCCGGTTCCACAGTGCGTCAAATTTATCGGCATCGAATGGACGGTTGATAGGACCCCAATGGATAGCATCAGAGGTGCTTGGCTCATCGACGATGAAACGGTCCATTGGAGAACGGCCTGTACGCTTACCGGTTTTAACAACCAGTGCGCCTGAGTCAGCCAGAGTACCTTCACCACGTTGAATGGCTTTCTCTACTAGCTGAGCATGGCTCAAATTGACGTGTACAGTGTTCACGATTTCTTTGCTCATTACTGGATTCCCTTGGCTTGTAGCCAAAAAAAAATTAATTACCTGAAAAAGCTGCCAAGCCCCTGTTGATCAACTTCTCAACGGGACTCATTGTTATTAAGGAGGCGTATTATGTCAAAAAAGTGTACAAAACACCATCAACTGAGAGCGATTCCTATCTGGCAGCGAATTAGTGAATCTGATCGGAGGCCTCAATATTGGCCGTGCCGGAAAACAGCATCGCAATATCTGCCTGATCAAACTTATAATTTTCATTGCAGAACTGACAATTGACTTCGATTATCCCTTCTTCCCTGAGGATCTCTTCAAGCTCTTCCTGAGTCATATATTTCAATACTTCAGCAGTACGCTGATGCGAGCAATCACAGTGAAACTGTACCGGCTCCGGATCATATAAACGGCACTCTTCTTCATGGAATAGTCGCCGTAGCAGCGTTTCATTGTCCAGCTCCAGAAGCTCAGTAGCGCTTAGCGTTGCTCCCAGATGGCTAAAGTGCTGCCAGTCCTCTTCTGAATCGCCCTTGGCAGGCATTACCTGTAACAGGAACCCAGCTGCGCGCTGCTCATCGGCCACCAAATGGATCTGGGTTGGCAGCTGCTCGGAACGACTAAAGTACGCTTCCAGACACTGGCTCAGGGTTGTTCCTTCCAAAGGTACAACCCCCTGGTAACGTTTACCTTTATCCGGCTCAATTGTAATGACCAGCTGACCACCCTGTAATAATGCGCAGAAGTCGGCATCCTCAGGCACATCACCTTCAAAACGCGCAATCGCCCGCAAGTCGCGTTGATGGCTGCATTCGGCCATCAGCACTTTAACCTGATTTTCACTTTGCGCCTGCAGCATCAAACGGCCATCAAACTTCAGCGTGGCACTGAGTAAGCTCACAGCCGCCAGCATCTCACCCAGAATATTGCGAATCACTCCCGGGTATTGCTGTCGCTCTATTACTTGTTGATAGCTATCCTGCAAGCCTGCAAGAACACTGCGGATATTGGCATTTTCAAAAATAACCCGTTGAATCTGATCAGGACTACTCATGCTAACTCTCGTAAAACTGTTTTTTTAAGGTAAAAGCGGCTAGAACTGGCGTGTAGCGAGTGATTCAAAGACGCAAATAAGCAGGCGCTAATAATAACACAGCAGACTATTGGTCGTACCCGGTTAGCGTTCTTTAAACTGTAATATCTTGCGGCGGTCTTTCTTGTTCGGTCTATGCTCGGGACCGACATTGCCACGCATAATTTTGCGTTGCTCGGCAGAGCTTTCCCGCAACTTGATACTCTCTTCAGTTTCACGATAGAGCAACTGTGCTTCAGGTGCTCCTCGACGTTGATCGGAAATACCTTCAATGATTACCGTCTTCTCATCAGAGCCCTGGCGAATCACCAACTTGGCACCCATATCGACATTACGGCTGCATTTAGCCCGCTGACCTTCATAATGCACCTTTCCGCCTTCAACTGCCTGCTTGGCAATTGCCCGGGTCTTGAAAAATCGTGCCGCCCACAACCACTTATCGAGGCGGACTTTCTGTTCGCTGTTATTACTACTCATCGATTAAACCCAAATAATTCATCAAGGCGTTTGCAAGGACGTTGTAAGCTCGATTACCCCAAAACTCCAATCCCATCATGAAATATCCGGCTTATAAATTATCTCATCAAAATGGTCGATAGCATCGAACTCATCGATATCACGTTTTGGCTGCTGGCTATCCGGTTGGTAAATGCTGAGCAAATGGCCAATTCCGTAAGTTCGGGCTGATTTCAGCACCGCCAGGCTGTCGTCCACCAGCAACGTGCGTGTCGGATCGAAGGGTTCGTCCTGCTGCAGCTGATGCCAAAAAGCCTGTTCTTCTTTTGCTGCCCGGTAATCATGGGAACAGATTACCCGATCAACCAGCTGATCAAGCGCTGTCTGCTCAATCTTTAAAGACAGACCATCCTGGTGAGCATTGGTTACTATTACCGTGCGAATTCTTTCACTGCGCAGATGCGCCAGGAAATCCTGCACATGGGGCCGGAAAGCTATGCGCTCTTTAATTTCGCGCTTCAGTTCGGCAATATTAACCTTCAGTTCCTGACTCCAGTAATCCAGACAGTACCAGTTTAGCGTGCCCTGCTCTTCCCTGATGCGTTTATGT
>JAIBCZ010000202.1 GCA_024679645.1 Amphritea sp. | reverse complement strand
GTCATCCCTGATGATTTTTGCGGTCGACTCCATTGAGTTGTTACTGCTTGTGCGTGTGTTGCAGGGGTTGTTCAGTAGTCTGGTGTTTGCCACGGCGATGGCGATTATTGCGGCGGTCTTCAGTGACCGGAGTCGGGGAACAGCGCTGGGATTAGGCGCAACATCCGTGTATCTGGGGCTTACCTGTGGGCCGCTTATCGGTGGCTGGTTAACCGAGAGTCTGGGATGGCGCAGCGTCTTTTGGGCGCCGGTGACACTGGCGCTGGTGGCTATCGTATTGGCGATGATCTATGTCAGAAACGATCGGGATAAAGACAAGCCTATTCAACCCCTTGATTGGCAGGGGTCTCTGCTGTTTGTTGTACTGGCGACGTTGTTGTTGTTTGGCTTGTCGGGTTTGCCGGGGCTCTACAACTGGTTAATGCTACTGGCAGGTATCGGATTGCTGTTTGTGTTTGTCTGGCAGCAGAATCGCTGTGAATACCCTCTGGTGCGTTTCAGTCTTCTGGCGGCGAACCGGGTTTTAAACCGCTCTCTGCTGGCCAGTTTTTTTATGTACGGCGCGCATTTTCCGGTGCTTTTTTTACTTAGCCTCTATCTACAGTACCTGCAGGGATTATCCCCCAGCGAGGCTGGCCAGCTGATTCTGTTACAGGCGCTTATTATGGCGATTCTGGCACCGATATCAGGGCGCTTGTCTGATCGTATTGAGCCCCGTCTGATCGCCACCCTGGGTTGTATTTTCTTTGGTCTGGGTTTTGCCACACTGATTTTCCTTCAGTCAGATAGTGCGCTCAATCATGTGATTGTCTCGCTGTGTCTGCTGGGCATCGGCTTTGGTTTGTTCTCTACGCCAAATAATAATGCGGCGCTGGGTTCGGTGCCTAAAGACCGGCTGAGTATCGCGTCGGCACTGCTTAACCTGTCACGGACCAGCGGTAACATGTTTAGTATGGCGATTATTATGTTGCTAATGAGTCAATGGCTGGGAAGTGAACAGATCATGCCAGAGCGTTACCCTGACCTGATGATAGTGGTGAAATTAGGCTTTGCCATTGCCTGTGCGTACAGTTTTATGGCGGCCTGGTTTTCTTATAGTCGCGGTAAGGTTAGCCGTTAATTTATCCGGCGTTCCAGACCTCTCTCGGCGATGATACGGGTGGCAATCTCTTCAATTGAGAACAGAGTGGTATTGATGTGGGGTAGCTTTTCGGTGCGGAACATCCGTTCGACGATACGGACCTCATCCTCACACTGATCCAAGGAAGAGTAACGGCTGTTAGGGCGGCGTTCATGACGGATCGATGCGAGTTGGAAAGGGTCGATGGTCAGTCCGTAGAGCTTATCCCGATAGGGTCGTAGTGTTTCGGGGAGTTTATCGCTGGCCAGGTCTTCGTCGGTCAACGGGTAGTTAGCCGCCCGCACCCCGAACTGAAGCGCCATATAGAGGCAGGAAGGGGTTTTACCGCAACGGGAAACGCCGGTGAGAATGATATCGGCTTTGTGGTAGTGCTGAGTTCTGGCACCATCATCATTATCAATGGCAAAGTTAACCGACTCAATTCGATCCATATAGCTGGTGACTTCATTTATCGCATGGGATTTACCGACACTGTATGAGGAGTGACTACCGAGCTCCAGTTCCAGCGGTTTGAGAAACGCTGAGAAAACATCAATTTTATAGGCGCCGCTGGTGGAAATAACCTCACGGGTGGCTTCGTCTACGACGGTATCAAAGACGATCGGACGTTGTCCGTCTTCCTCCATCACCTGGTCTATCATATCTACTGCGGCGACCGCTTTTTCGATACTGTCTATATAGGGCAGGGTCACCTTATTGAACGCGATTGAGCCAAACTGAGCGAGCAGACTGTTGCCCAGCGCTTCAGCAGTTATACCGGTACCATCAGAGATAAAAAAAGCGGTGCGTTTCATAGGATAAAGAGATCCTGCTTCATCAAAATGTATTGAAGGGGCTCTATTATTGCGGCAACCGTCTTCTGTGTATAGCCAGTAAATGGATTAAGCTTAAAATTGATCTGCGAACTGCCACAGGCGGGTGATTTGAAGTATGATGCGGCTATAACAAAAAGTAGCGCAATTCAGGAGTGCAGCATTTTGCAGGATTATATCGTTCGTCTGGATCAGGTAGGTATGGGTGATATTGAGCAGGTGGGCGGCAAAAATGCCTCACTTGGCGAGATGATCACTGAGCTTTCTGAAGCGGGTGTAAAGGTACCAGGTGGCTTCGCTACGACCGCTACTGCATTCCGGGATTTCCTTGCCCATAATCAACTCGATAAACGCATCAATGATATTCTGGCGGAACTTCAGCCAGACGATGTTAATGCGCTGGCTAAAACCGGTAGCCTGATTCGTCAGTGGATACTGGAGACGCCTTTTCCTGATGCGCTGGATAAGGCCATAGAAGAGGCCTTTGCCGAGATGGTGGGTGATAGCGATATGGCTGTGGCTGTACGTTCCTCAGCAACCGCTGAAGATCTGCCGGATGCGTCTTTCGCCGGCCAGCAGGAAACCTTCCTCAATATTAGCGGACTGGACAATGTCAAAGCCGCCATACACGACGTCTTTGCGTCACTCTATAATGATCGCGCTATCTCTTACCGGGTACATCATGGCTTTGAACATCACGAAGTAGCCCTGTCTGCCGGTATACAGCGCATGGTGCGCAGTGAAACCGGTGCCAGCGGCGTCATGTTTACCCTGGATACCGAGTCTGGCTTCCAGCATGTTGTATTTATTACTTCAGCTTACGGTCTCGGTGAAACGGTGGTTCAGGGTGCTGTAAATCCTGATGAGTTTTATGTCTATAAACCGACCTTGCGTCAGGGCGCTCCGGCTATACTTCGCCGTAGCATCGGCACGAAAGCGATAAAAATGGTTTACGGCAGTGAAGGCACTACCGCAAACGCAGTCGAGACGGTGAAAGTGCCGGCTGAAGAGCGCATGCGCTTCTCTATTTCGGATAATGATGTTGAGGAACTGGCATCGATTGCGATGACCATTGAGAAACATTATGGCCGTCCGATGGATATTGAATGGGCCAAAGATGGCGATGACGGTGAGCTGTATATTGTACAGGCACGCCCTGAAACCGTTAAAAGCCGTGATAAAGCGGCGGTTATCGAGCGTTATCTGCTGACTGAAACCGGTAAGGTACTGTTGGAAGGGCGTTCTATCGGCCATCGAATTGGTAGTGGCCCGGTGCGTATTGTTGAGAGTCTCAGCGATATGGATAAGATTCAGCCCGGCGATGTGCTGGTAACGGATATGACCGATCCGGACTGGGAACCGGTGATGAAGCGCTCTTCTGCCATTATCACCAACCGAGGCGGGCGTACCTGTCATGCTGCGATCATCGCCCGTGAACTGGGCATTCCCGCGATTGTGGGTTGCGGTGATGCGACTGAGCGTCTGACAGACGGTCAGGATGTGACCGTCTCCTGCGCTGAAGGTGATACCGGTCGCGCGTATGAAGGCCGCCTTGATTTTGAGCATCAGACCAATAAGGTCGATTCGATGCCGCCGTTACCTTTCGATATTATGATGAACGTGGGTAACCCTGATCGGGCATTCGATTTTCAGGCATTGCCGAACGCCGGAGTAGGGCTTGCCCGCCTGGAGTTCATTATCAACCGCATGATCGGTATTCATCCTAAGGCGCTGATTAATTTTGATCAGTTGGACAGTGGTCTGCAAAAGACCATTCAACGACGCATTGCTGGTTACCCCAGCCCTATTGAATTTTACGTGGCTAAGTTGGTGGAGGGTATCTCGACGCTGGCGGCGGCTTTCTATCCGAAGAAAGTCATTGTGCGGATGTCAGACTTTAAGTCTAACGAGTATGGTCATCTGATCGGTGGTGATGCGTATGAAGCTAACGAAGAAAACCCGATGCTCGGCTTCCGGGGTGCAAGTCGTTATATCTCAGACTCGTTCCGTGAATGTTTTGAGTTAGAGTGTCGGGCACTGAAGTATGTACGCGATGTAATGAAGCTTACCAATGTTGAAGTGATGGTACCCTTCGTTCGTACCGTCGGGGAAGCTAAGCAGGTGGCTGAATTATTGGCAGAGAACGGTCTTCGCCGAGGCGAGAACGGTTTACGGCTGATTATGATGTGCGAGATTCCCTCAAATGCGTTGCTGGCAGAGCAGTTCCTGGAGTACTTCGATGGCTTCTCCATCGGTTCTAATGACCTGACACAGCTCACGCTGGGTCTGGATCGTGATTCGGGTATTATTGCCCATCTCTTCGATGAGCGAAATGAAGCGGTACGTAAGTTACTGTCGATGGCTATTGAAGCCTGTAAAGCACAAGGTAAGTATATTGGTATCTGTGGGCAGGGCCCGTCAGATCACCCGGATCTTGCACAGTGGTTAATGGAACAGGGGATTAGCTCGGTTTCTCTTAACCCTGACAGTGTTCTGGATACCTGGTTCTTCCTGGCGAATGACAGCGACGATAGCTCAGTTAAATAGTTAGCTGAATTATTTATACCGTTATCTATATGCTCTGT
>JAIBCZ010000205.1 GCA_024679645.1 Amphritea sp. | reverse complement strand
TCTGTCACTACGGCGGCCTGGCTTGGTACTGTCTGTACATTTAAGCCTACTACGAAACACTGTACAAAAAAACAGTTAAGCGTTAACCAATGACTTTTTTACACTCTCAATATTCTGATTCAACCAGATCGGATTGATCGCTCCCCAGCTATCAATTACGTAATATCCATCGTTGTTTCGGCGACCGTCCTGTCTGAAATAGATGTTAACCCCCATACCTGGGATCGCTTTGATTACATCCTGAATCGTTCTGCGTGGCCAGCCTGTTTCAGCCATCAGAGCCGGTACGCTGGGGCGCTCCACGGTGGAAACCAGATGAGAAATAAGTAGACGGCGAGCAAACGTTGTATTCAGTATGTCCATTGAAATCTATTCCCTTAGATGAACGTTAAGCATAAATAGCAGCCACAATTCTGGAGATTGCCAGGCAGAGCGTCAAGCCAGCCCGGTTAAAAATATTGTCCCGGAGCAATTAATCATTAAGTTAACCTCCGATGAAGGGGCTGAAAAGGATATTTGTCACTAATTTTATTCGTAAAAAACATAATAACCACCTACGCTAATGGTTATTAATCAGGAGAGCATCGTATGGCATCAGATTCTACGAATACTGAACAGGAACAGCACAACTCACTGGACGAGCGACGAACTATTAAAGATCGTCGCATTGGTAAGGACCGTCGCAACCTTGTCCGTTACGAAGCAGGCCGGCGAAAAAACCATGGCCGCCGAGAAGAAGATAAAGACCCCTGGAAAGAATCACTCGAATTCGATTAACATTCGTACATTGGCCATCAGCCCTCGTCTATCCTGTAACCAAAGAGTCACTTTTCTGCCAACTTACTGTCATGGAACTATCATAAATTAGGCCTGTGAACAGTAATAATATAGGCCAGAAAAGTGATCAACGTTGAACGGGTCATAAACGATAAATACCCCTCTTTTGCAGAAAAGCCCTCTGCGATTAAAAAAACAACCCTGTTTATTCTGCGACGCTTATTCCATGAACAGGAGGTCAACAATTTTCTCGGTGAAAACGATAACTGTCAGGGTTTTGAATTTATTGACAAGGTGTTGGACTACTTCAATTTCACTTACAGTCTGACCAATAAAGACCTGATGAACATTCCCTCAAGTGGGCGCGTCTTAATTATTGCCAATCATCCTCTAGGAGCCCTCGACGGACTAGCCCTACTGAAGATGATCGGCGAAATACGCAAAGATGTTCGTATTGTTGCTAATGATATGCTGGCCTCATTTACTCAGCTAAGCCCGCTGCTTCTGCCGGTTGATAACCTTAACCGTTCAACCCGCAAGCAGGAAATTGCAAATATTAATAACGCACTGCATAACGAAGAAGCGGTAATTGTTTTCCCGGCCGGTGAAGTCTCTCGTGCTGGCGCCATGGGCATTAAAGATAATCACTGGAACCAGGGGTATCTTCACTTTGCAAAGAAAACTAACAGCCCGCTGTTACCCGTCTTTATCGGTGGCAAGAATTCATCACTTTTTTATACCGTCTCAGGCATCAACAAGGCGCTTGCCTCGCTTCTTCTCCCCCGGGAAATGTTCAATAAGCGCGCCATGAATCTTATATTTAAAGTTGGCGAGCCTATTCCTTATTCTCAACTCGAAAAACTTCCATTATCCGCCAGTGAAAAGAGCAAACTTGTCCGAAAGCATCTGTATCGGCTTGCTAAAGGCCGCAAGCCCTTGTTCAAAACAGAGAAAACCATTGCTCACCCTCAAAACCGTCAAGCCTTAAAAAAAGAACTTAAGCAGTCGGAATTGCTAGGCGAGACCGCAGACGGTAAACGAATCTACCTGTTCGATTATCAGGCAGATTCTGACGTAATGCGCGAAGTTGGCCGCCTCAGGGAAGTTTCATTTCGCTGTGTGGGAGAAGGTACAGGTGAAAAACTCGATCTGGACCGCTATGACTCTCACTACCGTCACCTGATTCTCTGGGATGAAGAAGAACTCGAAATCGTCGGTGCCTACCGACTTGCCGAAGCCTGGAGAATGAACAATAGTGAAGATAACCAACTTTACAGCTCTACTCTGTTTGATTACTCACCGGCAATGCAGCAATTCTTCGAACAGGGGATCGAGCTGGGGCGCAGTTTTGTCCAACCGAAATACTGGGGTAAGCGCAGCCTGGACTACCTCTGGTACGGTATAGGAGCGTACCTTAAACGCCATCCCGAAGTGCGATACATGTTTGGCCCCGTAAGCCTTAGTAATAGTTACCCGCAACATGCTAAAGACCTGCTGGTGTATTTTTATAGCCTCTATTTTCCCGATAACGATGCGCTCGGAAAGTCTCTCACCCCTTACAGAATCAAGCAGGAGGTAGTCTCTGAGCTACAAAAACTCTTCAGCGGAGCAAACTACAAAGAAGATTTTCGTACATTGAAACAGCAGATGGACTTTCTCAACTGTACAGTCCCTACACTGTACAAACAATATGCCGATGTTTGCCAGGAAGGCGGGGTGCGCTTCCTCGACTTCGGGGTAGATGCTGACTTTAATTTCTGTGTTGACGGTTTAGTGTTAGTTGATACGAACTACCTTAAACAGAAAAAGCGGGCCCGCTACATTGGCGAGATAAATTAATCATTGGCATATTTATAATAAGAAGCTGCAAGCCCCTCTGTTTTCTGCCAGACTTTGAGACAAATAGTCATTCAGGTCATAACCTCTTATGAAAGATAAACGTGCCCTGCGCCCGGTATCCAGCGACCATGAGATCGAAGCTTTCTTGCAACAAGCACAGCAGCTCAGCACCTCCTCTCCGGGTAATGGCCGACTTATATTTGCGCTGGACGCCACGGCCAGTCGTGAAAGAACCTGGGATCATGCCTGTCACCTGCAAAGCGAAATGTTTCTTGAAACCAAAGAGCTAGGACAGTTATCAGTGCAACTCTGCCACTACTGCGGTATTAACAACTTTAGCGCCAGCAGGTGGTTACAAGATACCGACAGCCTGCTTCAGCAGATGAATCAGGTCCATTGCCAGGGTGGCCATACCCAGATTGCCAAACTACTTCAACACAGTCTCAATCAAACCCGAAAGCAGCCGGTACAGGCCGTCATTTTTATCGGTGACTGTGTTGAAGAACCGTTCGATTTTCTCTGTCAGCTGGCCGGACAGTTAGGTATTCACTCAACACCACTCTTTATTTTTCAGGAAGGGCGCGATATAACCG
This sequence comes from Amphritea sp., assembly GCA_024679645.1. Lineage (GTDB taxonomy): Bacteria > Pseudomonadota > Gammaproteobacteria > Pseudomonadales > Balneatricaceae > Amphritea. The sequence goes on along the minus strand of JAIBCZ010000205.1, from coordinate 1,234 downwards.
CACACAGAGCTTTCGCTCAAATGGCTAAACTATCTGGCGGCGCATACTGCCAGTTTGATAACCGTAGTGCAGCAACACTTAAAGCGTTATTAGGCGCAGTCGCCGTTTACGCGACAGGGGGACGCCAGGCACTTTTAGAGCATGCAAAAAAAGGCAATGCCGATATTCTACAGCTGAGCCACCAGATAAAATCATAAGGACCCTGAATTGAACCCTATCGCCCTTATTCTGCTTTGTTTACTTTTACTAGGCTGGTTCCTTTGGTTGAAAACCAAGCCTGCGGCCCAGCAGCGCAAAGCTAACCTGATGCTGCTACTCGGCGTTTTATTTGCCGCTATTTTTTACCTGACTGTTACCGGAAAATTACACTGGATTGGCGCTTTGGTAGCTATGCTACTTCCCTTTGCACGCCGCCTGCTACCCCTGCTTCCCTTTGCCAGTAAACTGTTCAGGCATTACCAGGCAAACAAACAATCCAGTGGCAACCGCTCCGAGGTTAGTAGTCGTATTTTAAAAATGAACTTAGATCATGACAGCGGTTCATTAGATGGGAATGTACTGGAAGGACCACTTCAGGGGCGACAGCTAGGCAGTCTGAGTGAAGCTGAGTTTATTCAATTACTGACTTTCTGTCGTCAGAAAGACCCTCAGTCAGCACGACTATTGGAAACTTACCTCGACAAGCGCTTTGGCGATAGCTGGCGGACAGATGATACAGCTGGACCAGAATCTGAGCCCTCCGAAAGAGACAAGGCTTATCAGATTTTAGGACTGCAACCTGGTGCTCCGAAGGAGGAGATAATTGAGGCCCATCGTCGTCTAATGCAGAAACTTCACCCCGACCGAGGCGGTAGTGATTATCTGGCAGCCGAGATAAACCAGGCTAAAGACCTGCTATTAAAAGAGTAATTAGCTTTAAAAGGAAGAAGAGATAACTGACGCTAAAATATCTTATAACACTTTATTCAGATACGATAATTTCATTCAGTAACTCATCATCTATATTTGCCGGCAGAACGGTCGCGCTAAATAGTTCTGCATTCTCTATAACTGTAGCAGCAGCTTCCGTTGCTGTAGAAACTGTAGTAGAAGGCTCCTGAGTCTTAACAATCTGACCATCAAGCAGCGTTCCTCCGCTCAAACCCGATGGACGCCAAAGCCGGAACGCAGCCCCCGCTGAAGCGTAATGTTCCGACCCAGCCTGCAATATTAATCGCCCCGCTCCCTCCCAGCG
>JAIBCZ010000196.1 GCA_024679645.1 Amphritea sp. | reverse complement strand
TCTCACGGTGTTTTATATCAGAGCTTATCCAGGGCCTCGCTTATACGATCCCATAGGTAGAACTGCGTTGCAGAAGAGTATCTCTGTCACAGTAGCCTGCACAGATTACCTCAATTCCATCCTGAAGTTTTAGCCCTAGAAAAGGGAAGCCCTGAATGCCATTCTGTTGACAGAAGTCCAGATCCTCAAACAGTGTCCGGGCTGTTTTCTCACTGAACATCTGCGCGGAAAAGCGTTTGCTATCAAGTCCGATTTCTTCAGCTAGTTCTGTCAGCGTTGAAAGGTCTGAGGGATTTCTGGCTTCAAGATAGTAAGCGCGTTGAATCGCTTCAGCCATCATCATGCCACAACCAGAAGCGGTTAATTCAGCGCTAATCACTGCCCTACAGGCCGGGTATGTGGAACGGCGAGGCTGGCACTCTGTCCAGAAATCATGATTGAATTTTGTATCGGTACGTTGTTCGATCTGTTGCCAGGTTTGTGCTATGCCTTGTTGTAACTCTTTTGACATCGGCTGATCGTTATCAGGTGCCAGGCCGCCCATGTAACAGTGAACTTTAATGCCGGGCTTCAGGCGGCTTATAAGGTCACGCAGATGGGGATGAAAGGCGTAACACCAGCTACACATTGGATCCATTACATAGATAAGAGTCATTCTGGCCCTCCATTTATGGCTAAAGCGTCAGATAGCTTCTGTTCATATAATAGGCATAGTTATTAATTAATTGAAAACTATTCTTTTTCCTTGCTATTCAATGGGCTGATAAGTACTATGCGACCACGTTGATGCGGGGTGGAGCAGCCTGGTAGCTCGTCGGGCTCATAACCCGAAGGTCGTCAGTTCAAATCTGGCCCCCGCTACCAACGTATAAAATCAGACTAGCCGAAGGGTTGGTCTTTTTTTTGTCTAAAATTCATTGGATTCTGGCTGATACAGAAGCGTCGGGCTCGGTTCTTTATAAGGGCGGGAAGATCATCAGTCCAAGTCTGGCCCCCGCTACCAACGTATAAAATCAGACTAGCCGAAAGGTTGGTCTTTTTTTTGTTTAAAATTCAGCGTGTTATAGCTGGCACAGAAGTGTCGGGCTCGGCTCTTTATAAGGGCAGGAAGGTGTTAGTTCAAATCTGGCCCCCGCTACCATTTTTTAAGATGTAAATCAGAAAGAAGAGTTTCATTAACGGACTCTTGAGGGTTAATCAGATGAGCGTTTGTCTGACTACCTGTTTCCTTCGGGGAATAGGATCAGTAGATGTTGATTCCCATTAGCAATTTCAGACTTTTTTTAATTGAGAAATATCTGAAATTGTCGATCAAGCAGTACGTTGATTGGCCCCTTTTTAGGGGCTTTTTCGTACTTGCGGCCTGCCGGGTCGTGTGTTGAATGGGTCTTTGACCCATTTTTTGTTTGCATTACAAAGTGCATTTAGAGGTTTTTTGCGTGTCAGCAAAGTTGAGTGTGTTACAGGAACTGATTGAGCCATCTGTGGTGGCTCTCGGTTATCAGTTATGGGGTTTCGAAATGATATCCCAGGGACGTCATAGCATGTTGAGGATCTATATTGATGCCGAAGCAGGTATCGATGTAGAAGATTGTGCCAAGGTAAGCCGTCAGGTGAGCGGTATTTTGGATGTAGAAGATCCGATTAGTGGTGAATATACATTAGAAGTCTCCTCTCCAGGTATGGATCGTCCGCTGTTTACGCTGGAACAGTACAACGCTTATGTCGGGCACGTGCTGCAGTTGAAGCTGCGTATGCCGTTTGATGGACGCCGTAATTTTAAAGGGCTCCTCAGTGGTATTGAAAATGAAGATATCGTGCTGGTTGTCGATCAGGAAGAATACCTGTTACCGATAGATCACATTGAGAAAGCAAATATAGTTCCTCAGTTCTGAGATATTAGACAAGAATTGAATTTTGAGGTTGGGGCAGTTGTATGAATAAAGAAATTCTACTGGTTGCAGAAGCAGTATCTAACGAAAAAGACGTCTCTAAAGAGATCATTTTTGAAGCGATTGAGTTGGCGTTAGCAACTGCAACTAAGAAACGTTATGACGAAGAGGCGGATATTCGCGTTGTAATTGACCGCACCAGCGGAGGTTATCAAACGTTTCGTCGCTGGACTGTCGTGAGCAACGAAGGTGTGCCGATGCTGGGCACCGAGTTGAACATGGAAGAGGTTGAGGAAATTGACAAAACTCTTCAGCCTGGTGATATCCACGAGGAAGAAGTGGAGTCAGTGAAGTTTGGTCGAATCGCTGCCCAGACCGCCAAACAAGTTATTGTTCAGAAAGTTCGTGAAGCTGAACGCGCTAAAGTAGTTGCTTTGTATAGTGGCCGCTTAGGTGAACTGATCTCCGGTACCGTCAAGAAAGTAACACGGGATAACATTATTATGGATCTGGGTAATAACGCTGAAGCGGTGTTGCCACGGGATCAGTTGTTACCGCGTGAAACATATCGGATGGGCGATCGTGTTCGTGCCGTATTAAACGAGATCCGCACCGAAGGGCGTGGACCTCAGTTGGCGATGAGCCGCAGCTGCCCAGAGATGCTGATTGAGCTGTTCCGCATAGAAGTGCCAGAGATTTCAGAAGAGGTAATCGAAATTCGTGCGGCTTCTCGTGATCCGGGTTCTCGTGCCAAGATTGCTGTTAAAACGAATGATGGTCGAATCGATCCTGTTGGTGCTTGCGTTGGTATGCGTGGCGCTCGTGTTCAGGCAGTGTCTAATGAGTTAAGCGGTGAGCGTGTTGATATCATTCTTTGGGATGATAACCCGGCTCAGCTGGTGCTTAACGCAATGTCTCCGGCTGAAGTGGCTTCTATTGTGGTGGATGAAGATTCTCGCTCAATGGATGTTGCTGTTGCTGAAGAGAACCTGGCAATGGCTATTGGTCGCGGCGGACAGAATGTTCGTTTGGCATCTGAATTGACCGACTGGAAACTCAATGTCATGACCGAAGATGAAGCGGCTGAGAAGCAGCAGTCTGAGGCTGGCTCTATTCTGGAAATCTTCGTTAAGCACCTTGATGTGGATGACGATATTGCAGAAGTGTTGGTAGATGAAGGCTTTACCTCTCTTGAAGAGGTGGCCTATGTGCCAGCAGAAGAGATGCTCGAAATTGATGGTTTCGACGAAGATATTGTTGATGAGCTGCGCACCCGCGCTAAGGATGCTCTGCTGAACCTGGCAATCGCAAGCGAGGAGGTTCTTGATAATGCTGAACCTGCTCAGGATTTGCTAGAGATGGAAGGTATGGAGCGTCACCTGGCTTTTGTTTTGGCCAGTAAAGGTATCGTAACCATGGAAGATCTGGCTGAGCAGGCGGTTGAAGACCTGCTTGATATTGACGAGCTGGATAAAGATAAGGCTGCAGCGCTGATCATGACTGCGCGCGCCCCATGGTTTGCGGACGAAGAATAAGTCAACGGAGGAGATAAACCCAGATGGCAGAAGTCACAGTAAAACAGCTTGCCGAAGTAGTTGGCGTTCCCGTTGATCGTTTGCTTACGCAGATGAAACAAGCAGGTATTGCAGGCAAAAATGAAGTTGCTTCCGTAACGGAAGATGAGCGTCAGAAACTGCTTAATCACTTGAAGCGCAGCCACGGTGAAAAATCCGATGGCGAGCCGAAGAAAATCACACTGAAGCGGAAGACGACAAGTCAGCTTAAAGTATCGGGCGCAGCTGGTAAGAAAACTATCAATGTAGAAGTGCGGAAAAAACGTACTTATGTGAAGCGCTCCGACGTTGAAGAAACGCCGGCTCAGGAGACTAAAGGTTCTAGTCTTCAAACTGAATTGCAGGATCAGGCACGTCGCGATACTGAGCTGCAGGCAGCGCAGGAAAAGCAGCGTGAAGATGCACGCTTGAAAGCTGAAGCCGAAGCGAAAGCGAAAGCAAACCGGGCTGCAGCACCTGCAGCTACACCTAAGAAACCAGCGGCGGCACCTAAAAAGGCGGCAGCAGCTAAACCAGCGGGTGCAGGGGCTGCCAAAACGGCAGGAGCTCCAGCTCCAGCGGCGGCAACGCCGAAGCCGGACCGGAAGAAAAATTTCCGTAGTCAGGATAAGCCTGCTGCTGGTCGAAGAGGCAATGACAAGCGTCTGTCTCGTAAGCCGGGTGGTCGTGACGGTAATCGTCGCGGTAAGCCAGTACAGCGTGGCATGACCAGTTCTAACGTTCAGGCGTTTGAAAAACCAACAGCTCCAGTGATTCATGAAGTTGGTATTCCAGAGTCTATTACGGTTGCAGAACTGGCTAAAAAGATGTCAGTGAAGGCTGCTGATCTGATCAAAGTAATGTTTAAGATGGGCGCAATGGCGACTATCAACTCTGTGATCGATCAGGATACCGCAACGCTGGTTGTTGAAGAAATGGGTCATACCGCTGTTCCGATGGCAGAGAATACTGTCGAGGATCAGCTTAATCAGACCTCCGGTGCTGCTGAAGAGATCGCCGGTGAACAGGTTGAGCGAGCGCCGGTTGTGACCGTAATGGGTCACGTAGACCATGGTAAAACATCGCTGCTTGACTATATTCGTGAAACCCGTGTTGCGGCAGGCGAGTCTGGTGGTATTACCCAGCATATCGGTGCTTACCACGTAGAGACTGGTCACGGCATGGTGAGCTTCCTGGATACACCGGGACACGCGGC
>JAIBCZ010000165.1 GCA_024679645.1 Amphritea sp. | reverse complement strand
TCATTGATAATACGACCCGATACCGTTTCCAGCAGTTCATATGGCAGGTGAGCCCAGCGAGCGGTCATAAAGTCGATTGTTTCAACCGCACGCAGTGCAATTACATATTCATAACGACGACCATCACCTACGACACCTACGGACTTAACCGGCAGGAATACAGCAAAAGACTGACTGGTTTTATGATACCAATCAGCACGATGCAGCTCTTCCAGGAAGATCGCATCCGCTTCACGCAGGATATCAGCATAAGCCTTCTTCACTTCGCCCAGAATACGCACACCCAGACCCGGACCCGGGAATGGATGACGGTAAACCATATCGTACGGCAGACCCAGTTCCAGACCAATCTTACGCACTTCGTCTTTAAACAGTTCACGCAGAGGCTCTACAAGATCCATCTTCATATCGTCGGGTAAACCGCCAACATTATGGTGCGACTTGATTACGTGCGCCTTACCGGTCTTAGCGGCAGCAGATTCAATAACGTCAGGATAGATAGTCCCCTGCGCCAGGAAGTTAACGTCCTTTAGCTTGGTCGCTTCTTCATCGAACACTTCAATAAAGGTGTTACCGATAATTTTACGCTTAGCTTCCGGATCACTTTCACCCAGCAGCCGACCCAGGAACAGTTCTTCAGACTCAGAACGGATCACAGTCACACCCATGTTCTTGGCGAACATGTCCATGACCTGATCACCTTCGTTCTTGCGCAACAGACCGTTATCAACAAATACGCAGGTTAACTGTTTACCAATCGCTTTATGTAACAGAGCCGCAACAACTGACGAATCAACACCGCCCGACAGTCCTAACAATACTTTCTGATTACCAACCTGATTGCGTACCTTTTCAATCAGATCCGCAATAATATTGGCGGGATTCCACAGAGCTTCACACTCACAGATCTCCAGAACAAAGCGAGACAAAATTCGACCGCCTTGCTTAGTGTGGGTTACTTCAGGGTGGAACTGTACACCGTAGTAATTCTTCACCGGATCGCACATCGCCGCAATCGGCGCACTTTCAGTGCTGGCGATAATACTGAAACCTTCAGGCAGCGTACCCACCTTATCACCGTGGCTCATCCAAACATCTAGCAGCAGAGAACCATTATTAGCGATATGGTCTTCAATCCCTTCCAATAAACGGCTTGGGCTATCTTCCAAACGTACTTTTGCATAACCGAATTCACGCAGATCAGAGCTGACTACACTGCCACCCAGCTGTTCGGCCATCGTCTGCATGCCGTAACAGATACCCAGCAACGGAATACCTAAATCAAATACAACCTCAGGCGCACGCGGAGAGTCACCTTCAGTAACGGACTCAGGGCCGCCCGCCAGAACAATACCTTTAGGGTTGAATTCACGTATCGCAGATTCTTCCATATCCCATGGGTGTATCTCACAGTACACTCCGATCTCACGTACGCGACGCGCTATCAGTTGAGTATATTGAGAACCGAAATCCAAAATCAGAATTCGTTGAGCATGAATATCTTGTGACATTTCGATGACTCCGAAATCATCGCCAATACCTGTTCAGGTTTTCTGGCGATCGGCTGTTTTAGCAGCGTGTTAAAAAAGAAAAAGTGGAAGGGCCGAAGCCATCCCACCTGTTTTATCTATTAAGCAGCCATTATCCAACGCGATAGTTAGGCGCTTCTTTTGTAATGCTGACATCGTGGACATGACTCTCTGCCATTCCCGCACTCGTGATGCGAACGAATTGAGGCACAGTACGCATCGTCAGAATATTTGCACTGCCAGTGTAGCCCATTGAAGAACGCAGGCCACCCACTAACTGATGAACAACACCAGCCATCGGCCCTTTACAGGCAACACGACCTTCAATCCCTTCCGGCACCAACTTCTCGGCACCCTGAGAGGCATCCTGGAAGTAGCGGTCAGATGAACCAGAACTTTGAGCCATCGCACCCAGAGACCCCATACCACGGTAAGACTTATACGCACGGCCCTGGAACAGTTCAACTTCGCCTGGCGCCTCATCGGTACCCGCCAGCATTGAACCAATCATAACCGCTGAAGCACCGGCAACAATTGCTTTCGATAGATCTCCGGAAAAACGCACACCACCATCGGCGATACAAGGCACACCGTATTTTTCCAAAGCCGCTGCAACATTTGCTACAGCACTAATTTGTGGCACACCAACACCAGCAACGATACGGGTAGTACAGATAGACCCCGGACCGATACCAACTTTAACACCATCAGCACCGGCTTCAGCCAGCGCAATCGCGGCATCCGCAGTGGCAATATTACCACCAATAACCTGTACTTCAGGATAGGTTGATTTCACCCAGGCAACACGATCGATAACACCTTTCGAATGACCGTGAGCCGTATCAACAATAATCACATCAACACCGGCTTTAACCAGGGCATCCACACGCTCTGCCGTTTCAGCACCGGTACCAACGGCCGCTCCAACCAACAGCTGACCTTTACTGTCTTTAGCCGCGATAGGATGAGTCGAAGCTTTGTTCATATCTTTTACGGTCATCATACCGCGCAGATGAAACGCATCATCAACAACCAGAATTTTTTCTATACGGTGTTTACGCAGAAGATTACGCACATCATCAGGATCAGCACCTTCAACAACTGTCACCAGGCGCTCTTTAGGGGTCATGATAGAGGCAACCGAGGCATCAAGTTTCTTCTCGAAACGTGCATCACGACCGGTCACAATACCAACCAGATCGCCATTATCAATCACAGGGAAACCCGAAAAGCCAAGGCGTGTCGACAGGGCGTTCAATTCACCTACTGACATATCAGGGCTGCAGGTAACAGGATCGCTGACAACGCCCGCTTCATACTTCTTCACCAGGCGAACCTGCTCAGCCTGCTGCTCAATCGTCAGATTCTTGTGGATAATACCGATACCACCTTCCTGAGCCATAGCGATAGCCAGGCCGGATTCAGTAACCGTATCCATTGCAGCGGAGACCAGAGGGATGTTTAACTCGATGCCTTTAGTCAGGCGCGTCTTCAGCGATACGTCTTTAGGTAAGACCTCGGAGTAACCGGGAACCAGTAGAACATCGTCAAAAGTAAGGGCTTCTTCAGCGATTCGTAACATGTGTGAGACTGCCTGTAATGTCTAAAAAAATAAGACGCGGGATTATAGCCTTTTGTCGAACTATCGACAATCAAAAAGCACAAGTTTAATCATTTTCTAAATTATGCCTGGTGCAGGTTACAAAGCGATGATCGGTTAGTTTAATATGCTCATTATGCAATCCTATTCAAAGCCCCAACATATGGCTGCTCACAGACCAGACAGCAAAGCGCTTAGCGTCAGCGAACTCAACCGACAGGTTAAATCACTGTTAGAAAGTTCTTTTCTCACCATCCATGTTGAAGGCGAGCTATCGAATGTCGTCCGCCCCAGCTCTGGACACTGGTACTTCACCCTGAAAGACCGTGATGCTCAGGTACGTTGCGCCATGTTTCGCAATCGTAACCAATATCTGAAATATCAGCCAAAAAACGGTGACCAGGTCGTCGTCCGGGCCAAAGTAAGTCTCTACCCCGGCCGGGGTGACTACCAACTGATCTGTGACTTCATGGAAGACAGCGGCGTCGGCTCGCTACAAAAAGCGTATGAGGAACTGAAATACAAACTCCAGCAACAGGGGCTGTTTGACGCTGCCTGCAAAAAGCCAATTCCAGAGACACCTCAACACCTTGGCATTATCACTTCATCCACCGGCGCCGCAGTCCACGATATTCTGACCGTCCTGAAACGGCGCTTCCCTCAATTGCCTGTAACGCTTTTCCCCACCGCTGTACAAGGCACTGAGGCTGCCGGACAGATTGCTGATGCCATTCGCATGGCTAACGAAGATGGTCGCTGCGACGTTTTGATTGTCGGTCGCGGCGGAGGTTCACTGGAAGACCTGTGGCCCTTTAACGAAGAGCTTGTCGCCCAGAGTATTTTTAACAGCGCGATACCTGTCATCAGCGCTGTCGGCCATGAAGTCGATGTATCTATTGCTGATTTTGTTGCCGACCTGAGAGCGCCTACTCCCTCGGCAGCAGCAGAACTCATCAGCCCGGACCAGCAGCAGATTCTGTTACACCTGAATCAGCTCCAACAACGACTCGAACGGGCCTGGCACCGCAGCCAGGCTCAACGTTTACAAAAACTGGAATGGACCCGGGCAATGCTCCGCCACCCCGGCGACAAACTAAAAGAGCAGGCACAAAAACTGGATGACCTGGAACTGCGTTTGCAAAGAGCGGTCAATAGTTCAGTTCAGCTGCAAAAAAACCGTCTGAACAACCTGCAACAGCGCTATACGCGCTGTACGCCAGCACCCCGTATTGAAACGGCACAAAAGAGAACAACAGAGCTAGAACAACGCCTGCAGACACTGATTCAGTCAATCCTGGCGCAAAACCGTTTAAGACTCTCAGGCATGGCGGCAACACTCAACAGTGTCAGCCCCCTGGCAACGCTGGAACGGGGTTACGCTATTGTTCAGGATCCGCAAGGTAAAGTTATACAGGACATCACCCTACTATCAGCCGAAGATAGCGTTGAAACACGACTCAGCAATGGCCGCTTTGTTAGCCGGGTCACTAACATCATTCAGGACTAAGGAAATTCCATGCGCCTCGCCAGCTTAGTATTCAGTCTTATCATCAGCATTAATGCGTTTGCTCTTGAGCTTCCGGAAGAGTCCCGGGTACCCGGCGGCATCGCTCTGATTCCGCTTATTGGTCTTAACACAGAAGCTGCTCCCTCAGCCTGGTATCGCAGTAATCGCGTGATGGTTCTGTCGAGTCAGGATACAGTATATGCACAACAATCCCCCTGGCTCGCTGTAATCGGCATTCCGCTCTCCGCCAAAGCCACTGATGAGCAACTCATGAAAGCCAATGGTCAGCGCTTTCCCTTTCGCATTAAAGATAAAGCCTACAAAGAGCAGCGATTAACAGTTACCAATAAGCGTCATGTGAACCCCAACAAACAGGATCTGCAACGGTATAAGCGAGAAAAAGACGAGATGGTCGCAGCGTTCAAAACCTGGTCCTCACCTGCGATTAATGATCTGGGGTTTGTTCTGCCAGCAAGCGGGCGATTCAGTAGCCCCTTCGGGCTCAAACGTTTTTTCAATGACCAGCCCCGCAATCCCCATAGCGGCCTGGATATAGCCGGCGGACAAGGTGGGGATATTAATGCCCCTTCTGCAGGCAAAGTCGTCGCCGTAGGGGAGTATTTCTTTAACGGCAACACCGTCATTCTTGATCATGGATACGGGCTGACAACGATGTACTGCCATATGAGC
>JAIBCZ010000079.1 GCA_024679645.1 Amphritea sp. | reverse complement strand
GATATGGAAACGTCTGAGGTGGAAAATGACTTTAACTGGGGTATTGTCGCAGGTGGTGTGATGGGACTTGTCCTGGGATTAACCGCTTATGGTTCAATATTCTTCGACATTGAATTTGGTGTCATTAGTTTATTAGTCGTAATTATTATGGGTGCTGCTTTTGGTGGCTGGATAGGTAAAGCAATTGGTGAAAGTACCGTTAACTCCGGTTTGGAAAAGTATCAACATGCAATAGAAGCGGGGCAGATTTTAGTCATTGTGGATGTCCCTGTAGAGAAGTTGCCTGAGGTTTATAAACAGGTACGCCGACACTGTCCGAAAGCCCTGATTGAGAGTAGTCATGTTTTTCACGATCATCCACTTGCGGCGTGACGGAGTTTGTAAACAGACGTTATAGATAGACAAGGTTACTCAGGTGGATGAACATAGAAGCGGGCAATAATGTCCGCTTTTTTTATTGCTTCCTTAACTTTTTTGAGCTTTAGGCCTATGGTTATATCTGTTAATGCTCTTTTGATTTGCAAGGGATACTCCTATGTCTAAAGGTCATGCTAAACATCAGGAACGACACCATGGTTTGTCTCAGTTTGGTAAGGATTTGATCCGGCGTTGTGGATCTAAATGCGAACTGTGTGAGGCTCATGGAGTTAAACTAACAGTATACGAAGTTCCTCCTATCGCCAGTGATCCTAATTACGATCAATGCCTGATGCTGTGTGAAATCTGCGCGGGCCAGCTGGATAAACCACGGATAATTGAGCCTAGTTACTGGCACTTTTTAGCTTCGACCATGTGGAGTGATCTGCCACCCGTGAAAATTTTATCTATAGCATTGCTGCAGCACTTGTCGGTAAAAGAAGATTGGGCCGCTGGATTACTGGAGCAAGTGTATATAGATCAGGAAGAACAGGTCTGGCTCGATCAGGTTGACCTTTTCTAATAAGGTAAGTGTCTGGGCCGCTATGTGTTTGATGACCAGTTTATGAATTTATTTCACTTTAGAATGTGAACAGTCTGGCGATAACGAATTTAATAAATTTTAGAATTCGGGTTCGGCTATGTTTAACCCATTAAGCTCATCACCTTTTTCCCTTAATCCTGGTTTAGCTCATCAGCCTGATATTCAAAGTCGCCAGGTAGAAGGTGCATCTGTCTCTGATCGTTCGATTCACAACCAGTCGAATGCAGCAACTCCTGCTCGTCAGTCGTATTCCTTATCTGAACGTTTCAGTCGTGATGATAGTTTTTCAATCAGCCTTACGACCCAGGATGGGGATCAGGTAGAGATTACCTTTAACAGCGAGACGAGCTACAAATCTGATTACGCTATGCGCAGCGGAAATGGTTTTGAGCGTCAGCGTTACAGCATTGATAAAGAACAGAGTAGTGAGTTCGGCTTCTCTGTCGAAGGAAACCTGGATGTTGAAGAGATTGATGCGATCGCCGCTCTGGTTCAGGACCTTTCATCACTGGCGAGTAACTTCTTTAATGGCGATCTGCAAACAGCGATGCAACAGGCGGGTGATCTGAGTTTTGATAGCGGACAGTTGGCAACACTAGATGTCTCGATGGAACAGTCGATGGAATATCGCGCTATTGAAAAGTACCGTGAAATTCAGTCGATGGGTGAAAAGGCTGAATCAAGGTCTGAGCGAGCTATCGAGCCTTTCAGAGAACAGCTACAGAACCAAATCAGCCGGACAGAACTGCATATTGAGTATGCTGCGGAATTTACCTTTAATCTGATCGCCGAGTTTATCTCCCATGACCAACGTTTCAAGGAGATGAGTGAAGAAGAGCAGGAGAGTTTGAAAGCAAATGCTGAACGGTTGGGTGAGTTAGCTTCCGTCAAAACCAGTGAAGCTGAGGATGCTTATGAAGAGAATGAGCATGACTCGGATGATGTTGAATTCGACGATTAAACTGCCACTATTGAGAACTAATTCTTGATTCTCTTGCCAGGGGGGATGGAGAGTCTGTTAGGTACCATACAGCTAAGCTGTTGGATCTGAGCGGTGTTTTGTTCTGTAAAAAGTGTATCACCTGTTAGAATATCGGTCCTACTGATTGTCACAGCGGACCACCATTATTCATGACTGCACTCCCGGTTTCGGAAGTTCTGGAAGAACTTTGTACGGCTCTAACTGAAAGCGATGAAGTTGTACTTGAAGCCCCTCCCGGGGCTGGTAAGACGACTCTGGTTCCTTTGGTGTTACTCCAACATCCATCACTTGTCGGTCAAAAAATTCTGATGTTAGAGCCCCGACGGCTGGCCGCACGCATGGCAGCAGCCCGCTTAGCCAGCCAACTCGGTGAGTCGGTGGGAGATACTGTAGGCTATCGGGTGCGGATGGATTCTAAGGTAGGTCTGCAGACCCGGATTGAAGTGGTTACCGAAGGCATTCTTACCCGTATGCTCCAGGATGACCCTAGTCTCGATGGGTATGGCCTGGTGATTTTTGATGAGTTTCATGAACGCAGTCTGGATGCTGATTTTGGTTTGGCGCTAACCCTGCAGGGCCGGGAACTGTTCCGGGATGAGCAACCTCTGAAACTATTGCTGATGTCCGCTACGCTGGATCAACGGGTCATCGATCAACTATTACCTCAAGCACCTTTGGTGAGTAGTAAAGGACGAACGTATCCGGTGGATATTCGTTACCTGGGTGCTCCGGGCAGATATCAGCGACTGGAGGAATGGGTTGCTCAGGCCGTGATGCAAGCTCTGGACGAAGAGTTTGGCAGTTTGTTGGTATTTTTACCGGGGCAGAGAGAAATTCGTAATGTAGCGAGAAGCCTCAGTAATCAAATAGAGAAAAACACTCTCCTGACACCTCTTTACGGTGATCTGAGTATTCAGGAACAGCAGCGCGCGATACAACCTGCACCAGCAGAGCAGCGAAAAGTCGTACTGGCGACTAATATCGCAGAAACCAGCCTGACAATAGAAGGTATTCGGGTGGTGATCGATGCGGGATTAAGTCGGGAAGCCAGGCTGGATCCAGCCAGTGGTATGACCCGGCTGCATACTTGTAAAGTCTCTCGGGCAGCGAGTATTCAGCGCGCCGGACGAGCAGGCCGAATGGAGCCTGGTCGTTGTTACCGGCTTTGGTCTGAGAGTCAGCAGGCGCAGCTTGCTCCGCATGCAATACCGGAGATTATGTCCACTGACTTAACCTCGTTGGCACTGCAGCTGGCCCGATGGGGAGTGGAGGATACAGCAGAACTTCGCTGGTTAAACCCGCCTCCTGAGGCGGCGCTGTCTCAGGCGCGGGATCTTCTTATTCGATTAGGGGCTCTTCAGGCTGCTGATGAAGGGCTGCACTTAACCCCTGCTGGGGAGATGATGGCCCGTTTACCACTGCACCCCCGGTTGGCTCATCTACTGCTGGTGGGCTGGGAGAATGGCTGCGGTGAACTTGCCTGTGATATCGCAGCTTTACTCAGTGAACGGGACCCTCTGAGCGGCGATGCGGACTTTGAACGACGGTTAAGCTGGTTGAAGGGAGATATCCCTTGCTCTTCATCGCAAAAGTCGATGCTGCAGCGCATTCGTCAGCTGAGTCAGCAATATCGAAGACATTGTAAAAAACACCTGAGTCAGGTTTCACCGCATCCGTTAAGACTATCGACCTCTGAACTATCAGCGCTACTGATTGCGCAGGCATACCCGGATCGAATCGCTTCCCGTCGCAGAGCGGGAGCGGGTGATTATCAGCTGAGCGGGGGACGTGCTGTTCGTCTGACTGATACTGACCCCCTGATAAAGCATGACTGGTTAGCAGTAGCAAACTGCGGCGGAACGCAGGGACAGAGTACAGACCGGGTGTTTTTAGCAACTCCTCTACCCGAAGAACTGTTCGACACTGCACTGGCTGGGGCGGTACAACAACAGAAAATAGTGGAGTGGGATAAACAACAGGGACGCATGTGTTGCGAGTTACAGCGTCGTATAGGGGTGTTGGTCGTTAGTCGTGAAGAGCTGAAGGAGATTCCGTTACCGGAGAAAAACCAGATTCTTACCAATCTGATTCGTAAACAGGGACTACAGATCCTGCCCTGGAATGAAGAGATTGAACGCTGGCGACAGCGGGTTATGTTTCTGCATACTTCGCAACCTGATGATGGTCCCTGGCCAGATCTATCTGATGAGGCTTTGTTGAGCGGCCTGGAGCGGTGGTTAGCACCCTATCTTGACCCGGTTAATCATATAAATCACTTTAACCGTCTTGACCTGCTCACTATTTTGCAGGCTTTACTCGAATGGCCTCTGCCTAATGAGCTGGGAAAACTTGCACCGCCCAGGATTAAGCTGCCATCGGGGCATACGGCTGCGATTGATTATAGTGAGTTTCCGCCGGTACTGGCGGTGAAGCTTCAGGAGATGTTTGGTTCGGTAGACACGCCTGTTATTGGTTACAAGGTAGCGCTGAAAATACACCTGCTGTCTCCGGCACGAAGGCCGCTGGCAGTGACTCAGGATCTGGCTAGTTTTTGGGCCAATGGTTATCGGGATGTTCAGAAGGATATGAAGGGCCGTTATCCAAAGCACCCGTGGCCTGATAATCCCCGGGAAGCTATTCCATCCAGTGGGGTTAAGAGAAAAAAACGCACATAAGCCGGGTGTGTGACAAATACTTTTCAAGACGTCATCGGAATTTCTGTACTAAGATAAAGTTACTCTGCGCTGTCAGAGTTTATATAGCCCCAATCAGTTGGGGTAGCTACACGTTAGAAGAATACAAGTCACATGCTACAAGTAGCCCCGCCAACGCGGGGCTTTCTTTTTTCCCCGCCTAAATAAGTTCTATTACTCCGGTCATGACCTGTGGCGGTTTCTCTTTTCTTGAGTTTAATAGCGGCAGACGCCATAGTTATCAGACAATTCAACACGTATTTGAAACGGGTTGTACTCCTGCCATGTTGCAACCAAACCCTCCGGAGAATTTTTTATGCAGAGCCAGACGATTGCTTTTGATGTTTACGGTACTTTGGTAGACCCCCTTGAGATGAGTCAGCACTTGCAGATGATGGTGGGTGACAAAGCTGAAGCATTATCCAAACTCTGGCGGGAAAAACAGGTTGAGTATGCTTTTCGAAGGGGGCTGATGGGGCGCTATGAGCCTTTTGGTATCTGTACTCTTCAGGCACTGAATTACGCCATGGAGGTATTGGATATTTCGCTTTCAACCGAACAACAGAGCTTTTTGATGGCTCAGTATCAGCAGCTGAAAACTTACGCGGATGTTATTCCAGGTATCGAGTCACTGAGAGCCCAGGGCCATCATTGTGTGGCTTTTTCAAATGGGCCAGCGGTTAAAGTCAAAGATCTATTAAATAACGAGGGTGTTCTGGAATTATTGGACGATGTAATAAGTGTTGATGAAGTCTCCAGATACAAGCCTGATCCGGCGGTTTACCTTCATCTGCTTAAACGGACAGGCAGCCGGGCAGGGAATAGCTGGCTTATTTCCAGTAATGCCTGGGATGTTATGGGGGCAAAGCATGCTGGTTTGAATGCGGTGTGGGTTAAACGTAGCGAAGAGGCGGTGTTTGATCCCTGGGATATAAAGCCTGATTTGGTTGTTAACAGTCTGCAACAGCTGGCGCAGGAATTCAGTGAAAATACGTGATATTAGGAGTATTTTGTTGCGGTGCGAATAAAAAAAAGACCCGGCGGGCGCCGGGTCGAAATAAGCCAAATTGGTGGCTCAAAAAGCAAAGTGCCATCTCAATATAGCTAATTTTTTTGTGCACTGCAAAATAAAATAGATGAAAGTTTTGCTAAACAGGGCTATTGACATATAATAAATAGGGTCTTATGGCCGGTGCGTTATGAATAAAGGCAGAATTTAGGGAAGCGTGAAATAGAATCCTTCCGCTTTATTAATGCCCCGCAGTGATATTAAAGGTTCATCTTCAAATAGTATTGTATCGCCTGCTTCCAGAACACTGCCGTTAATTTCGAGTTCCCCTCTTAAGAGATAGAGAAAGCCGTTGTCTGATTCAGGCAGGCCACAACTGGTATGGTGTAAGCGGAACTGATACATCTCTACGTCTTGTTCAATGTGAAGTGAATCTTCTCGCCCATCTGGTGAAACAATCAGTTGAATGCCTTCCCGGCTAAGTAGCTTCTTTGATTGATAACGGGGTGTATTACCTGTCTTTTGCGGAATAACCCAAAACTGAAGCATTTTGAGACTACTTTCCAGAGAGGCGTTTTGTTCAGTGAATTCAGTCCCTGTCCCAGTGCTCAGTAGTTGCAGGCTTCTGCCTTGCAGTAATTTTTTATTACCCAGAGAATCCGTATGCAGGTTCTTGCCATCAAGAATGACAGATATAACTTCCAGATCCTGATGCTTGCTGGGATCTATCGCCGCGCCAGGTTGTAACAGATCTTCATTGGCTACCCGTAATTCAGATATTCCCATCCAGTCAGGGTCGAAATAGCTGCCAAATGAAAAAACATGTCGGGATTCAAGCCAGCCGAAATGGGCATACCCACGGTCTGAAGCACGTTTTATTCTAATCATGAAGGTTCGCAAATGGAGACTGTTGATCTCTTTTTTACCTTGTCAGCACCGTACTGTAAACATGGTCGTTAGTTTTAACGGTATTGTTATCAGAGTATTTTGCTGACTTTCAGGGGGAAATATCTGTGGATCTGCTCAGATCTTTCAGTTTGTCATTCTGGTTATTGGCCGGTCTTGGCGAGTTAATAACCGGTATTTCCAAGTCGGGTTTTGCCGGGGGAGTTGGGACAGATTAATACCGATAACCTGCTGATTGGACCAGTGCTGGCTCCGGTGTCCTGGATAGGTATTCGCTTAGGCCTCATTATCTATAAGATGCTGGAAGACCAGCTTTTCTAGCGTATTATTCTGATAATGCTTCTGATGATTGGGATCAAACTGATTGCCGACGGAATCTGATTGTACTTTTTTAGCTCTTTTTTAAAATCGACTGCTAAGCTTAACTCACTGGGTATTTTGAAGGAGTGAGTTATGTCTGCAAAGCCTGTGGTTGCTGATAACAAGCCTGTTAAAGTAAGTTTGAATCAGGGAGAAGAGTCTTTTTTCTGCACCTGTGGCCGTTCATCTAAGCAACCTTTTTGTGACGGGTCTCATGCCGGAACAGGGCTTACTCCTAAGGCCTTTAAGGCAGAAACAACCGGTGATGCTTGGCTTTGTGCCTGTAAACACACAGGAAACGCTCCATACTGCGACGGTACTCACAAACAATTTGATGCAACTGCTGTTGGTCACGAAGGACCAGGGCTTATCGCTTCAGATAGTCAGGCCCCGATAGGGGTAAATACGACTGAAGAATCTACGGTTGAATTCATTCATCAGTTAGCACATGAAGGGATAGAAGGAATAGGTTCTCACGGGCCAATGGCAGCGATGGGGGTTCCCCGTAATCTGCTACCAGCTTGGGACGATATTCAGGTGATGGTTGCTCAGATGGCACGTAAACCGTTGCAGGAAACCGCATCGGTAGGCACTTCACTGGTTATTGGCCCGGAAGCCAAGAAACCGTTAGAGCTGAATATTCCCCTGTTTGTGTCTGATATGAGCTTCGGAGCACTTTCAGAGGAGGCTAAAACAGCGCTGGCAAAAGGTGCTGAATTAGCGGGCACGGGGATCTGTTCCGGCGAGGGAGGTATGTTACCGGAGGAGCAGCTGGCAAATTCCCGGTATTTCTACGAACTGGCCAGTGCCAAATTTGGTTATAAGGAAGAGCTATTAACCCGGGTGCAGGCCTTTCATTTCAAAGGTGGGCAGGGGGCTAAAACAGGTACGGGTGGTCATCTGCCAGCGAGTAAAAACGTCGGCAGGATCTCTCAGGTGCGGGGTATCCCTGAAGGGCAGGATGCGGTTTCCCCTCCGACCTTTAGCGATCTGAATAATGTTGCCGATTATGCCCGCTTCGCCGACCGGGTTCGGGAGGTCAGTGGGGGTATTCCGGTGGGCTTCAAACTCAGTGCTAATCATATTGAAAGAGATGTTGAGTTTGCCCTTAAAGCGGGGGCTGATTATATTATTCTTGATGGCCGTGGTGGGGGGACTGGGGCTGCGCCACTCCTGTTTCGTGACCATATCAGCGTACCGACGCTACCCGCATTGGCACGTGCCAGACGGTGTCTGAATATCAATGATGCCAGTGGACGGGTGACCTTGATTATAACGGGTGGCCTGAGGGTTCCCAGCGATTTTGTTAAAGCGCTGGCGCTGGGGGCAGATGGGATAGCAGTGGCTAACAGCGCAATGCAGTCGATCGGCTGTGTGGCTGCTCGCATCTGTAATACCAATAACTGCCCTGCTGGCATAGCAACCCAAAAAGTGGATCTGCGTCAGCGGTTGAATGTGGATAAGTCAGCGGCTCAGTTAGCCAACTTTATGACCGGCTCCGTGCATCTGATGCAGGTGATGGCCCGGGCTTGTGGGCATAGTCACCTGAATCAGTTCGATATGGGTGATCTGGCGACCTGGAACCGTGATCTTGCCTACCTAACGGGAGTGGCTTACTCAGGAGTTACCCCAATTTAAAGGCAAGAAGGATTTAGTCAGTCAGCGTACCTTGCTGATAATCCAGGATCGCCTGATCTATCTCGGCCTGGGTATTCATCACAAACGGACCGTAGTGGGATACCGGCTCTTTCAGGGGCACACCGCTAAGCAAGAGTGCACCGGCACCGGTTTCAGAACTGACCTTCAGTGCTGATTCGGCGGTTACTTTTGCCATCTGCTGAGCGCCCACTGCTTGTCCGTTCAGTATCAGCTTTCCTTCGTAAACATAGAGTAGCAGTGTGCGTTCTTCTGCCTGTTCTAGGCGAGTCTCGGCACCCGGCTTCAGGCAGATATCAGCAACAGCGCCTTGTCCTGGCAGCTGTTGTAATGGTCCTTTAAAGGTTTCTCCAGCAAGGGTGAACTGGCCGCCGATCATTTTCAGTTCAGTGTTTCCTAGTGGGTGCCAGGGCAACTGATCACGGCCGACATCCTGCCAGTCCGGATCTTTCATTTTCTGCCTGGCGGGTAGGTTTAACCACAATTGAAAGCCGTGCATCAAACCATCTTTCTGCAAGGGCATCTCCGAGTGAATAATCCCCCGGCCTGCGGACATCCATTGGGCTTCACCGCTCTGCACTCCGCCTTTATTACCCAG
>JAIBCZ010000159.1 GCA_024679645.1 Amphritea sp. | reverse complement strand
CACCTGACCCACTTTGATCTCGTGCTGATACTTACGTGCAGCTGCACCCGATGAGGTAAACATTGAAGTACCGTTACCATACGGGTTGTTGTTGATCAGTTCGATTGCGTCTTCCAGTGTTTCAACTTCAAGGGCAATCAATACCGGTCCGAAAATTTCTTGCTGGTAGATAGACATATCAGTGGTGACACCACGGAACATCGTTGGACCTACCCAGTTACCGTCCGGGTAACCTTCAACCACAACATCAGAACCGTCCAGAATACAATCAGCACCGGCGTCTTTACCTTGCTGAATGAAGCCCAGAACCTTCTCTTTTGCCTGCGGGTTAATTTGTGGGCCGTAACCTGCTTCCGGATCATTCCAGGCACCCGGGCGAACTTTCGCCAGCGCATCACGCACCTCAGGAATCCACTCACGGGATTTACCGACAAATACCGCAACAGAGATCGCCATGCAGCGCTGACCGGCCGCACCGACAGATGCTCCGGCAATGCTGTTAACAACCTGATTCTTCGCCGCATCCGGCATAATAACCATGTGGTTTTTAGCGCCAGCGAAAGCCTGAACACGCTTCATCTTATCAGTACCGGTACGGTAGATATGCTCACCTACAGCAACGGAGCCAACAAATGAAATAGCAGGGGTATCTTTATGGGTCAGCAACTGGTTTACCGCATCTTTAGTGCCGTGTACTACCTGTAGCAGACCTGCCGGAGCACCTGCTTCCTGGAACAGCTCAGCCAGACGCATCGGCGTTAGCGGATCTTGCTCAGAAGGCTTCAGTACAAAAGTGTTACCGCAGGCAATCGCCATAGGGAACATCCATAAAGGGATCATTGCCGGGAAGTTAAATGGTGTAATGCCCACACACACACCCAATGGCTGTGTAATGCTGTAGCAATCAATTTTACGGGCTACGTTCTCAACGGTCTCACCCATGCTTAGCGAAGCGATGTTGCAAGCATGCTCAACAACTTCAATACCACGCCATACGTCGCCTTTCGCGTCTTCAAACGTCTTACCGGTTTCCTGAGCCAGCAGGGTAGCAATCTCATCGTGATTTTCTTTCAACAGATGCTGGTAACGCAGCATCAAACGAGCACGTTCACCCACTGGTGTCTCTTTCCAGGTTTCAAAAGCAACTTTTGCTGCTTCAACTGCCTGCTCAACTTCAGCATCAGTTGCACAAGGCACCTGCGCAATAACTTCCTGAGTTGCAGGATTCGTCACCGGAAGCCATTGCTCACTCTGGCTCTGAATCATTTCGCCGTTAATCAGTAGAGGGACTTGCTGGGTCATTTCTTTTCACCTTGCTTGGCTGTGTATGCGACCTGGCCACACAGCGTTTAAGTTAATTCTCAGTCATTATTTAAGCACAGCAACCTGTTCTGTCAGATTGATTAAATTGCTTAATTACTGGACTATCTTGCTGCATATCGCGTTCTAGCCCAAAAATCCTTGTAAATCCTTATCTTTAGCCGGTTTCCGCACTCTAAGTTACGAAAACTTTATATCGAATACTCACTTAATCTGACCATAACAGGCTCATATTGCGTTTCTTTCAAGCCAATCTGTGATCATGGCCATCTGCTCTTCAGATTGTAATGAAGGGTGATGTCCGATATTCGGAATGGTGATCACCTCAGCCTTTGGGCCAGTCGTTGCCATCCGCTGGGCAGTAGACTCTGTCAGAAAATCTGATTCCTCACCCCGGATCACCAGTACCGGACAGTCAATACGGTCCCAGCGGGACCAGAGGTTTATATGCATAAAAGCCCAATACCGTTTGATTGTCTCGCCGATCTTTGGGTCACTATGCAAACGATACTTACCCTGTTCATCCAGACGCACACCGTGGCGGGTGTAATGCTGCCAATCCCGATCCTCCATTGGCAGCGTCTGAACATATATTTTACGAAAATACTCTTCTGCTTCATCGAGTGAATCGAACACAGGATCAACACAAAGGTAATCTTTAATACGTCGGATCGCAGGTACAGGAATAAAAGGACCTATATCGTTGATCACCAACCTCCGCAGTGGCGACTTATTCTCAGACGCCAAGACAATGCCGATCAGGCCTCCCATCGATGTACCGATCCAATCCACTGTATTTGCGCCGGATCGGGCAATCACCTGTCGTTGGTCAGAGGCAAACTGATCCAACGTGTAGTGACTATGGTCTCTCAACCAGTCACTGTCTCCACGCCCTACTACATCCGGGCAGAGTACATGATGGTCTGCCGACAACTTCTCCGCCAATTTGTCAAAATCACGAGCGTTACGCGTCAGCCCATGAACACAGATAACGGTCCGCTCCGGATCAGGCTCACCCCACTGGGTATAGGCAATCTTATGATAACCATCGGGGCCGTAGCCCAGCACCGTATGCGAGGCAGGTTCTGGCTGAACATTTGTCGCCAGAGTCTCTTTGTTAGCTGCACCCGACATCATTTACACCACACCTTAATAAACCATTGCAACCAAAGGGCTGCACCCCTGTGGACACAGCCTCACAGCGCTATCAACCGTTCTGGTTAACCATTTCCTGAACATAAACGCCTGGGGCAGCTTCCTTCGCCGGGTATGTTTCACTGCCCAGCTTTTCAGGTGCAGCCACTTGCTTACCGCCCTTCTCTGCCAACCATGCGTGCCAGTGACTCCACCAGCTACCCGCCTGTTTCTCGGCAGAAACCTGCCAGTCGTCACCACTCAGACCAGCCTCACCACCCTGCCAGAATGAACGACGACATTTAACGGGATGATTGATCGCGGTACCCGACACATGACCACCTTCGGTCAGGATGAATTCAACATTGTCGCCAATCAGATCCTTCGCCAGGAAGGTGGTACGCCATGGCACGATGTGATCTTCAGTAGCCGAAACGAAATAACAAGGCACATCAATATCTGCAACGTTCAAAGCCTTACCGCACACAGTGACACCACCCACGTCTTTCAGTCGGTTCTGGTCGTACATATTGCTGACGAAGAAGTTGTACATCTCTTTCGGCAGATTCGAGGTATCTGCATTCCAGTGAAGAACATCAAACGGAGGAGGCGTTTTACCCAGCATGTAATTATTGATCACAAAGTGCCAGATAGATTCATTCGCATGCAGCATCGCCATTGCACGCCCAAGATCATTACCAGGCAGAACGCTGGACGTATCCATAGGCCCCATCAGGCTGTTCACTTGCTTTTTATCGATAAAGACTTCAACTTCGCCCGGATCAGAAAAGTCGATCATTGTGGTCAGGAAGGTCGCAGAAGCAATATTCCGACGTTCAGCCGCAGACATCGCAGCCAGCGCAGTAACCAGCATAGTACCGCCGATGCACCAGGACAGCACATTGACCTTCTTAATACCGCTAACATCCCTGGCCACATCAAATGCGGTCCAGATCCCTTTTTGAATATAATCATCCCAGGACACATCACGCATATCCGCGGTTGCATTACGCCATGAAATAATAAAAACGTTCTGCCCCTGCTCCAGCGCATGCTTAACAAATGACTTACGCTCATTCAGGTCAAAGATATAGAATTTATTGACACATGGCGGCACGATCACCAGGGGACGCTGATAAACCTTTTCAACCAGTGGCTTATACTGAATTACTTCAATCAGCTCATTGCGGAACACTACGTTGCCCGGTGTGCCAGCGATATTCTCACCCAGCGTAAAGCCCTCCGGATCAGATGTCGTAATGGCACCGGATTGCAAGTCTTCCGTAAGATTCTTGAAACCATCGACCAGACTCTGGCCCTGGGTCTCAACGGCCTCACGAATAACCTGTGGGTTGG
The DNA here is from genome assembly GCA_024679645.1 of Amphritea sp. Classification (GTDB taxonomy): domain Bacteria; phylum Pseudomonadota; class Gammaproteobacteria; order Pseudomonadales; family Balneatricaceae; genus Amphritea. Next base: position 1,625 of record JAIBCZ010000159.1, on the reverse strand, counting down.
TATGCACAAAATTAGTTGGTGCCAGCGCGTCAGCCGCATACCGGGAATAAAAGCTCAGCACACGTTTGTCATGTGCATCCAGCTCTGCCGCATCTGCTGATTCGCACATTGCACGTGATGCCAATAAATATGACTGCATCAGGAAGTTACAAACCGGATTATTTTTCCACTCATCATCGTTGAAACGACGATCACCCGCCTGTGGCTCAATTACTGAAGGACTACTCTGCCCCGCCATGCTTGACCAGGGATTCATCCACAGTTTCAATGTGTCGCGCTGGTAGTTCATCATGGTCTCAGTCCAGGCCTGAACCGTGTTAGCCGTTGGCGTTGCCAGCGACGGTAACACTTTCAGCAGGTCATCCATCTCTTTCTGTCCCAGACTAGAACCCAGCAGGGTGTTACCGGAGAAGAAACTCAGCAATTGACTCTCGGGTGATTTATTCTCTTGATTCGCCATCGTTACTTCTCCAAATACAACGCAATGATTACCGGCCTTAAGGCCGGCAACGTGAACTTTCCGTAACACCCCACACAGGATGTATCCAAACACACAGCTAGCAGTCGCTCTGAAAAGTGCTGGAACAATCGATTAAAGCACAGCTTGGAACGGGGTATGATTGATAATGTTGCTATAATAATGGACTATATTGCCATTGAATACATGAATACCCTAATAAAGACCTAATACCTTAGTCGAGCCCTGCGAATGAGCACTCCATCAAACTGGCCTTTACCACCACAAAGCATTCGTTTCATCATGCCTCACAAAATCATCCGAAAGCTTGCTCAGAACAAGCTTTCCAAGGATCTGTACCCCCTTGGCGCCGGTTACTATAAAGAAGCCGAAGGCCATCGAATGGAGCGTCTTGAGCACGACGATCACCTGATCATTTATTGTCTTGAAGGCAAAGGAAAAATCCGTATAAACCAGAAAAATTTTGCGATGAATAGCGGTGATCTTGCAGTCTTGCCCCGGGGCCTTGCACATCAATATGCATCAAGCCCTAACTTTCCCTGGACTATCTACTGGTGTCACTTTGAAGGCGATTTATCCGATGAATTTGTTAACCACCTTCAGCTGCCAAAACACAAACCAGTTCTTCATTTAGGGTTGCACAGTAGCCTGGTGAGTGAATTTGACGCCCTGCTCGAAGCACGTCGCAGCAGTTACCACCTGAACGCTTTTATCAACGCCGCAAATCAACTGCGTCAGATCCTGACACATATCGCCTTGCTGCAACCCCTGGTGAGAAGCCAGGACGCTGACAGTTTTAATCTGGAAAAAATTCACAGCCTGATGCAGGCAAGGATTCACGAGCAGCTGGATATTGACACCATGGCTGCCAGCGTCAATCTATCGAAATTTCACTTTATAAAAAAATATAAAGATGTCACCGGCACTACACCAGTTAATCACTTTATTCAGCTCAAGATAGAGCGAGCCTGCCATCTATTGGACATCAGCACCCGAACCATCGCCGAAGTGGCATTTATGGTGGGCTATGAAGACGCTTATTACTTCTCAAGAATCTTTAAGAAAGTAATGGGGATATCACCCACCCAGTACCGTAAGTTGCAGGTCGGGGCCTGGTCTTACAAGAGCTTTAAAAATAACTCTGCTT